>JBKJXJ010000379.1:0-9544 GCA_046716125.1 Candidatus Eiseniibacteriota bacterium | reverse complement strand
GACGAGAACGGTGGCCCCGACCCACGTTGCGGGGCTCCCGGTCGCCCTCGACGCCTCATCCGCCGGCCTGGCCACCCACATCCGCACGCGCGGGGATCGCTTCGAGATCGTCACGGGCGGCGTGGCCGCCACGATCACCATCCGGGGCGTCAACATCGGCGCCGCCGCGCCGGGTCATTTCCCGGGCGATTTCGCGTTCACGCAGGACGACTACCGTCGGATCCACCGCTTCGCCCGGGAGCTCGGCGCGAACGCGATCCGGGTCTACACGCTCCACCCGCCCAAGTTCTACCAGGCGCTCCGCGACGAGAACCTCGCCCATCCCGATCGCCCGCTGTGGCTGTTCCAGGGCATCTGGACGGAGCTGCCCGAATCGGGCGACTTCCTGGAGCGGCGTTTCACCAAGGGCTTCGAGCGCGACATCGAGTGCGCCGTGGACGCCCTCCACGGTGCCGCGGACCTCGCTCCGCGCCCCGGCCACGCCGCCGGACGCTATGCCGCCGACGTCTCCCCGTGGCTGGCCGGATGGCTGATCGGCCGGGAGTGGGAACCCTACGCCGTGCGCGAGACCGAGAAGCGCCATCCGAACTCCACGTCGTACAACGGCACGTGGTTCTCAGTCGAGAGCGGGACCGCGATGGAGGTGTGGCTCGCGCGCGTGTGCGACCGGTTGGCCTGGTGGGAGCACAAACGCTACGGCGTGGCGCGCGCCGTCTCCTTCGTGAGCTGGCCCACCCTCGATGTCATGGCCCACCCCACCGAGAACGAAGCCAGCGGCATGGAGGCGCACCATGACGAGGACGCGGACTCCGTGGATCCCACCCGGATCCGGCCCACGCGCGAGGCGGAGTGGGCCACCGGATTCCTCGGCTACTTCGCGAGCTACCACGTCTATCCCTACTACCCGGACTTCATCAACCTGGACCCGGGCTACTCGGCCCACCGGGACCGCCATGGCGTATGCAACTACGCCGGTTACCTCGCGGATCTGAAATCGCATACGCCCGGCCTTCCGCTCCTGATCGCCGAGTACGGCATCCCGACCAGCCGCGGCATCTCCCACCTGCAGCCGCAGGGGCTGAACCATGGCGGCGCCTCGGACGCCGCGCAGGGCGCCCAGATCGTCCGGTTGCTCGAGGACATCGGGGAGGCGGGTTGCGCCGGCTCGCTCCTGTTCTCCCTGTTCGATGAATGGTTCAAGACGAACTGGCTGTCCCGGGAGAAGGAGCAGCCGCGGGACCGGGACCCGCTCGCGTACAACCCGCTGGACCCCGAGGAAGGATACGGGCTGATCGCGTTCGATCCGCCGCCGGCGATCCGCGTGGACGGCGACATCGCCGATTGGAGCGGGATCGCCCCGCACGCCGTGGCCCCGCGCCCGCGCGGGCGTTCGGCGCGTCCTGCCCGCGCCGCGACCCCGCCGGCGCCTAAGCCCATGCTCCGTGCGCTCTATGTGACCTCGGACGCAGCCCACCTTTTCCTCAGGCTCGACGTGGATCCCGCCGCGCTGCTCGGCCGCGCGCGGGCGTTCGGCGTCGCGCTCGACATGATCGATCCGCGCCGCGGGGACTCGAGGCTCCCGGCCCCGTTGCACGCGACGTGGTCGCGCGGGGCGGAGTACATCCTGATCGTGGATCCCGGTCAGCACGCCGGCGGCCGACGGGCGCGGGCGGAGCTGTTCAGCGACCGGCGCATGGGCTGGTCGGGGTACGGACGGCTCCGCGAAGGGGCCACGCTGGTGCGTACCGAGTTCCCGCCGCGGACCGAGGCGAATGACGACGGGCTCTACGCGCCGCTGCTCGTCAACGTCAACCGCGAGCGGGTCGGGGCAACGGGCATCGTCTACCCGGGACAGGATCTCGACATGGGAAGGCTCTCGCTCGGGCGGGTGCGTGCCGGCTCTGGCGTGTCGATGAGCGACACGGTGCGCTCGTTCGTGCCCGGCGCGGAGTGGTGGATCAACCGGACCCGCGGCGTCATCGAGATCGCCCTTCCGTGGGGCCTGCTCAATGTCGGTGATCCCTCGCAGCGGGCGGTCCTCGACGACGTCCCGGCGACGCCGGAGATCGAGGTCACGCAGACGGAGGGCATCGGACTGCTGGCATGGGCCACGCGGGCGCCCGGATTCCGGGCCGACTCGCTCGGACCCACGCGCGCCGGCGTCGGTCGGGCGGGGGCCGCCCAGACCCAGTACCTCGGCCCCGATGGCACCCGCCAAACCACTGTGGGGCAACACGTTCTAATCACGAGTCCCGACAGCATCTCCTACGTGTGGAATGGCTGGGAACGGCCGATAACACGGGAGCGTGTCAAAGCCTCGGCCGGGATCGTTCGCAGCGCATTCAACGAAATGGAAGCCCGTGAATCTCGCATCCGTCGGGAGTTCAACGCCAATGCCTATGAGCCGGGCCGCAACCGGCGTGCTCGTCCGCGTGGGCCTGCTCGCGATCCTCGCCCTCGGGCCAGGGCTGCGCGTGCCGGTCGCCCACGCGCAGGACACCTCGGCGGTCGCTCAGGTCATCGCTGAGGCCTGGCGGCTCGTCGAGACGAAGCAGTTCGACCCCGCCATCGCCCTGCTGCGTGACCACCTCGAGCGCGCGCCCGAGGATCGGGAGGCGCGGTCCCTGCTCGCCCGCGTGCTGTCCTGGAACAGCCGCTTCGACGCATCCATCGCCGAGTACCAGCGCCTGCTTGCGGACGATCCCGACCGCGTCTCCGATCGCGCCGGCTACGCGCGCGTGCTGCTGTGGTCCGGCCGCACCGAGGCCTCGCTCGAGGAGTTCCGGCGCGTGGTCGCCGCCGATTCCAGCGACATCGAGTCGCACGTCATCTACGCGCGCGCGCTCTCCTGGACGGGCGATCTCTCGGGCGCGTCAATGGAGTACCGGCGCATCCTCACGACCCACCCGGACCACGGCGATGCCTGGCTCGGCTATGCCACGGTGGCGCGCTGGCGCGCCGGTGCAACCGCGTCCGACCGCTTCCTGAGCCGGGCGGAGGCATACGGCGCCGAGATCCCGGCCGCGACCGAGGAGCGCGCCGCCGTCCGGTCCGCCCTTGCCCCCGCGCTCGGCGGCGGCTGGTCCGGCGCCCGGGAGCGGCAGTACGTCGCCGGCCCCGACTTCACGCTCAGGACCAGCGGCCCCCATACGAACGCCCGGGTCACGATCGGGAAGGCCGCGGACCTGACGATGCGGGCCGCGTGGGTGGACCAGTACGAGCGTGCGGAGAGCGGCGCGCTCAACTACGACGTCGATGTGCGCAGCATCCGCGCCGACGTGGCGCTTTTGCGCGGGTATCCGTTCCAGGCCGCGGCCGGCCTCGAGGCGCGACGGTTCTCGCCCGGCGCGGCCGGGGCCACCCATCCCCTGCTCGGCGTCGGAAACTTCGTCGGCTGGAACGCGCGCACCTGGGGGTTCTACGGGCGCCTCACGCCGGCGTTCGCGGTCCGTCGTGACTTCGTCCCGCTGAAGGCGACCTCACCGGTGAACGAGTTCCAGATCGGACGGCAGACCGTGGTCGAGGGCTCGCTCGCCTGGCAGTGGAGCGGGCGCGGCAGCGCGGAGACCGGCCTCGAGCGGGGCGACTATTCGGACGGGAACACGCGCACGGCGGTGCGGGTCGGGACCCGCTATCGCATCCGCATCCGCCAGCCGGCCGTGGCGCTCGACTACGCCTTCGGCTACTCCGACTTCGACACGACGTCGTCCTCCTACTTCACGCCGCTCGCGAGCACGCGCCACACGGCGGGGATCGGCCTGGACGGGTATGCCCAGCGCTTCGGGCTCAGCTACGGAGCGGGCTACCAGTACTCCACGATCGGCTCCGACAACTTTGGCGCGATCAGGACCAGCACCTGGTCCGCCCGTGTGAACGCCGCGGACCTGGGACCGATCGGAATCGGAATCGACGGCGCGTACTCCCGCGACAACAACGCTTACGAAATCTGGTCCATCGGCATTCAGGCCGCCGCACGGTGGTGAGGGGCACGTCATGATCGACTTCCAGATGCTGATGATCACGCTCAGACTGGTTCTCTTCATCGTCGCGTTGACCACGATCGCGGCCATCGCTCACAAGTTCCATGCGAAGCGGATGGCGGCGGCGCGGGGGCGCTTCGTCGCGGCGCTCCACGAGCAGATCGCGCGCCTCGGCAGTCCCGACACGCAGGCCGCTGCCCTCGACTGGCTCGCGACGGGCTTCGCCGGGCGCTGGACCCTCATCGCGGCGGAGGAGATCAGCGAGCTCGAGCTGACGGTCAGGCTCCAGGTGCTCCAGACGCTCGAAGCACGCGGCCTGATCGCCAGGACCCTTCGCAACGCGAAGAGCCGGCTCAAGTGGACCCGCGCCCACGCGCTTCGCGTCCTGGGCGAGCTTCGCGTCCCGGCGTCGGTCCCGGTGGTGCTCCAGGCGCTCGAGGACAAGGACGCCGATGTTCGCAACGTGGCGGCCCGGGCGCTCGGCAGGATGAAGCTCCAGGCCACCGACGAGGCGCTGGTCGCGCTGCTGGGCCGGCACGACCAGTCGGTCTCGGCGCGGATCGCCGCGATGTGCATCGAGCTCGGATCCCGCACGGCGCCGCTGCTGATCAGGACACTGTGCGAGGGCTCGCCCAAGGCGCGCTTCTGGGCGGCACGCATCCTCGGGGAGATCAAGGTACAGCCGGCCGCGCCGGCCCTGGGCGCGGCGCTGCAGGATCCCGAGCCGGACGTGCGATCCGCTGCGGCCCGGGCGCTGGGCGCGATCGCCGATGCCGCCACCGCCCCGCTCCTCGCGCCCGCCCTGCGCGACCCGATCTGGTACGTCCGTGCCCACGCGGCCGAAGCGCTGGGGCGGATCGGCGACCCCGCGACGGCCGCCTCACTGGCCGAAGTGCTCAGCGACCGTTCCTGGTGGGTGCGCAGGAACGCCATGGATGCGCTGGTCCGGCTGGGCGAGGCGGGCCGCCCGTCGCTGGTCCGCGCGTTGAACTCCGACGACCGCTTCGCGCGCGATTGCGCGATCGAGGCCTTGACCGTGATGGGCGTCCAGGTCTCCACGACCCCACGCACGGGGACGGCGGCCTAGATGCAGGACTGGCACTTCCCCGCGGGGTTCTACGATGTGCTGACCGTCGTCACGTACATCGTGTTCTTCTACTTCATCTCGCTCCAGCTGGTGCTCTTCTCACTGCTGTTCCTCTCGTATCGCGACATGCGCCGCCGGCTGGCCCAGAACTTCTACACGGACTACGAGGCGGTCGCCAAGTCCCACTTCACGTTCCCGGTGAGCGTACTGCTCTCGGCGCACAACGAGGAGAAGTCCATCATCGGGGCGGTGCGGTCCGTCCTCTCGCTGGACTATCCCGAGTTCGAGCTCATCGTCATCAACGACGGTTCGACCGACAGCACGCTGGCCGTGCTCGCGAACGAGTTCCAGCTCGAGCGCAAGGACAGCATCGTGCGCCGGAGCATCCAGGACGCCGGCGTCATCCGCGCAACCTACGCCTCGGCGACAGTCCCCAGCCTGCTCGTGATCGACAAGGAGCACGGCGGCAAGAGCGAGGCCCTGAACGCCGGGATCAACCTGTCACGCTACCCGCTGTTTTGCACCATCGACGCCGACGCCATGTTCCAGGACAACGCGCTGCTGCGCGCCGTGCGCCCGTTCCTTGAGGATCCGGACCGCGTCATCGCGGTGGGCGGACAGGTGCGGGTCGTCAATGGCTGCCGGGTCGCGCACGGACGGGTGGTGGAGCCGCGTCTGCCGGAGAGCATCCTGGCGGCGTTCCAGGTGGTCGAGTACCTGCGCGCCTTCGTCGGCAGCCGCCTCGGCCTCTCGGCGATGAACAATCTGCTCATCCTCTCGGGCGTCTTCAGCCTGTTCCGCAAGGACGTCATCATCGAGGTCGGCGGCTATCGCACCGACGTCGTCACCGAGGACATGGAACTGGTGCTCCGCCTGCACCACACGATGCGTTCGCAGAAGCGTCCCTACGCGATCGTCTATCTCCCCGACCCGATCTGCTGGACCGAGGTCCCGGAGCGGGTCGCGGCGCTCGCCCGCCAGCGCGGGCGCTGGCACCGCGGGCTCGTGCACTCGCTCTGGCTGCACCGCTCGATCCTGTGGGAGCGGAACTCCGGGTCGCTGCGATGGGTCGGGATGCCGTACTACCTCTTCTTCGAGATGCTCGCCCCGATCATCGAGCTGATCGGCTACATCGTCCTGCCGATCGCGTATCTCATGGGCGTGATCTCGCCCCTCCACTTCTGGGCGTTCCTGTTCCTCTCCGTCACCGCGGGTGCGTTCCTTTCCATCTCGGCGGTGCTCCTGGAGGAGCGCTCGTTCGGCCTGTACCGCTCGTGGGGCGACTTCGCGATGATGATCGCGATCGGGGTGATCGACAACGTCACCTACCGCCTGCTGACTCTCTCCTTCCGGCTCGGCGCGATGGTGGACATCCTGCTCGGGCGTGGCGGTTGGGGCAAGCAGGAGCGCACCGGGTTCGAGCGGGTGCAGACCGCGCCGGTGAAGACCTGAGTTGTGCTCGGGAGATTGCAGAGGGCATGGCGCTTGCCGTGATCCCGCGGCATGCCGGTCTCGGCGTCGTCGTTCCAGCCCCCCTTCTGCCCCAACCCGGCCTGCCCATACCATGACCCGGCAACCCCTTCGTGGCCTTGGGTCCGTGCCGGCTTCTTCCACCGCGACGCCGCCCCCCACCGCGTCCAGCGGTTCCAGTGCCGTCACTGCCGGCGTCACTTCTCCAACCAGACCTTCCGTGGCGACTACTGGCTGAAGCAGCCGCAGCTCCTCCTGCCCGTCGCCCACCGCCTGCTCGGCTGCTCCGGCTTCCGCCAGATCGCCCGCGAGTTCGAGGTCTCCCCGCAGACGGTCTCGTGCCTCTCGGCCCGCATCGGCCGCCAGTGCCTGCTCTTCCACGAGACCCTCCGGCCCCGGGGCGAACTCACCGAGCCCCTCGCACTCGACGGCTTCCGCTCCTTCGAGCGCAGTCAGTACCACCCCACCGAGTTCCACCTCGCCATCGGCCAGCGCAGCCACTACCTCCATGGCATCACCGACTCCGAACTGCGCCGCAGCGGCACGATGCGCCCTCGGCAGCGGCGGCGCCGGGCCCGGCTCGAAGTGCTCTGGGGCCGGCCCGATCCGCGCTCCACCGAGCGCGAGGTCGCCGCCCTGCTCGGGATCGTCACCCAGGGCGCCACCGCACTCACCCTCCACACCGACGAGCACCAGGACTACGCGCGCGCCCTGGCCCGCCAGCGCCACCTGGCCACCGTCGCGCATCACACCGTGTCCTCGCGGGCCGCCCGCACCCCGAGAAACCCGCTGTTCGCCATCAACCTCTGCGACCTGCTGCTGCGCCACAGTGGCGCCAACCACAAGCGCGAAACGATCGCGTTCTCCAAGCGCCGCCAGAGCGCCGCCGAGCGCCTGTGGTTGACGCTGGTGTGGCGCAACTACGTCAAGTGGTTCTCGGAGCGCAAGCGCGACGCGACGCCAGCGATGCGGGCGGGGGTGTGCGAGGGGCGGTGGTCGTTCAAGGTGATCCTCACCGAGCGGCGGTTCATCAGCCGGGTGCGGCTGCCGGAGCGCTGGGGGCTCTACTACTGGGGACTCACGCCGACGCGCGGGCTCCCGCGGGCCCGGGCCCACACGCTCCGCTACGCCACCTGAGACGGCAACGGCGCTGGAGCCCGACCCGCGCCGCGCCGCACCATCTGCAATCTTCCGAGCACCGCTCAGACGATCAGCATTGCGTCCCCGTAGGAGTAGAAGCGATAGCGCGCCTCCACGGCATGCGCGTAGGCCCGCTTCATCAGTTCCTCCCCCGCGAACGCCGCGACCAGAAGCAGGAGCGTGGAGCGCGGCAGGTGGAAGTTGGTGAGCAACGCATCCACGCCGCGGAACGCGTAGGGCGGGAGGATGAACTTCCGCGTCCACCCCGCCGCCGGAGCGAGCCGGCCTTCGTTCGCGTCACACGCCGACTCCAGCGCCCGCACGACCGTTGTCCCGACGGCGACGATGCGGCCGCCTGAGGCCCGGGCCGCGGCGAGCGTGGTGGCCGCGGCATCAGGGACCTCGTAGTACTCCTCCTCCATCCGGTGAAGTCCCGGATCGAGGGACGTGACCGGGCGGAACGTCCCGAGGCCCACGTGGAGCAGCGTGCGCGCGATCGCGACCCCCTGAGCGCCGAGCGCACCCAGCAGCGCGTCGGTGAAGTGCAGGCCGGCGGTCGGTGCCGCGATCGCGCCCTCCACCCGGGCGAAGACCGTCTGGTAACGTTCCTGGTCGGCAGGCGCGGGCGCGCGGTGGATGTATGGCGGCAGTGCCAGCTCGCCCCGCTGGGCGAGCGTCCGCTCCAGGTCGCCGTGGGTGACCCGCACGACCCGTTCGCCGTCCTCGCCCGATCCCACGACCTCGAGCTCGAGTGATCCGTCGGCGGTCGCGAGCCGCCCACCCTCCCGGACGCGCCTGGCGGGCCGGGCCAGGACGCGCCACACGACGCCCGCTTCCGACGACGGGACCGGTCTCACGAACAGGAGCTCGACGTGGCCGCCGGTCGGCGGGCGCACCACCTCGAGCCGGGCCGGACGCACGCGCGTCTCGTTGAGCGCGAGCGCGTCGCCCGCCCTGAGCCAGGCCCCGAGCCCGGCGATCCTCGCGTCATGGAGCGCGCCGGTCCCGCGTTCGATCACCAGCAGCCTCGCGTCCTCGCGGCGGTCCGCGGGGTACTGCGCGATCAGCTCAGGCGGGAGCGGGTAGTCGAGGTCGTCGAGTCGCAAGGGCGTGGACACGGATACGGGCTCCAGGAGACCGCCCGGATCCGGGCGGCGGCTCAGGGCAGCGGGAGCTCGGACTGGCCGCTGCCCTCCCGGACCGCCGCCGGGCGCGCGGTGGCGGGCGGTTGATAGCCGAGGTGGGTATACGCCAGCGGCGTCGCTTCACGACCCCGGGCGGTGCGCTTGATGAACCCCTCCTGGATAAGGTAGGGCTCGTAGACGTCCTCGAGCGTACCGGCCTCCTCACCGACCACGACCGCCAGGGTGTTGAGGCCGACCGGTCCACCCTGGTACTTGGTGATGAGCGCCTCGAGCAGCCTGCGGTCCATCTCGTCCAGGCCGCGCTCGTCCACCTCGAGCAGGCGCAGCGCCTCGCGTGTGACCTTGAGCGTGATCCTCCCGTCGGCCTTGATGAGCGCGAAATCCCGCACCCTGCGCAGCAACCGGTTGGCGACGCGTGGCGTGCCTCGCGCGCGGCCCGCGATCTCGACCGCGGCGTCCGGGCTGATCTCGACCGCCAGGATGCCGGCCGAACGCCGCACGATCCCGGCAAGGTCCGCGGCCCCGTAGTAGTCCAGCCGCAGCGTCACCCCGAAGCGCGAGCGCAGCGGCGAGGAGAGCAGCCCCGAGCGGGTCGTGGCGCCGACCAGGGTGAAGCGCTCGAGGTTGAGCTTGAGCGTGCGGGCGCTGGGACCGCGGTCGAGGAGGATGTCGACCGTGAAGTCCTCGAGCGCGGGATAGAGATACTCCTCGACCACCGGGCT
>JBKJXJ010000378.1:0-4615 GCA_046716125.1 Candidatus Eiseniibacteriota bacterium | reverse complement strand
CACGCCGTGGCGCCACAGCTCGGCGGCGTCGAGCGCGCCGGACCAGCCGCGCACCTTGCTGCGGACCAGCGGCCCCACGACCACCTTGGGCACGCTCACCGAGGTCCACGGTGTGCCCTGCAGCACGCTCCCTGCACCCTTGATGGCACGGGACAGCTTCCCCGCCCGGACGCCGACCTCGGCGAGGACGTCGGACGGCGCGCCGATGCCGGAGCGCGGGGCGCAATCTCTGCATGGCCCCGCAGTTCCCACTTGGATGACGCCCCGGCTTAGGACCTGGAAAGTCCGGTTATGGGAGCACGCTTAGCTTCTGCTGGGCGCTGAACTCTCCAGCCGTCATGCGGCAGACGTACACACCGGGTCGGATGCGTACGCCGCTCGCATCGCGCAGGTCCCAGAGGGTGCGGTGCTCACCTGCTGGTTGGAGGCCGTCCAGCAGGGTCACAACTCGGCGGCCCTGCAGGTCGAACACCTCGAGTCTGACCGGGCTCTCCCGCGGCAGGTCGAAACGGATGAAGGTCGAGTTCCCGGTCGGGTTGGGTCCATTCTGATGTAGCGCAAAGCGCTCCGGCAACGATTGCCCTAGGCTGGGACGCTGCGCGAACGGGGTAGGGGGCCCCGTTCCTGAGCGGCGCACCAGCAGATACCAGGTCGTGGCGTCCCCCGGCAGGTCAGTGGCGGGGGAGTAGGTGAGCTCGATCACGTCGCCGG
Source organism: Candidatus Eiseniibacteriota bacterium (assembly GCA_046716125.1). Lineage (GTDB taxonomy): Bacteria > Eisenbacteria > RBG-16-71-46 > RBG-16-71-46 > RBG-16-71-46 > WS-11. Next base: position 3,904 of record JBKJXJ010000378.1, on the reverse strand, counting down.
CGAGCAGTTCCGCGCTGCCACCGGCAGCCATGAATTCGCCGCCCAAGGAGCCGAGCCGGGAGTGTTGCGCGGCGCTGAGGGCGTAGTCCTCGGACCCGTGGCGGACGCGAGCCAATACCTGATCGAGCCGGTAGACCCCCGGGATCGCCACCCGACCGCGCTCGCGGAGCGAGCAGATTCCCAGGATGCTCTGATTCTCGTCGGGGGTGACGCGGGACAGGGTCTCCCGACCACCACTCTCGTTCTCCCGCTCGATGGCGATGCCCATGGCGGCGGGATCGAACCCGTCCGCCTCGTTCGCGAGCCGGAGCGACACCTGCCAGGCGCCGTCCGCGGTGCGCCGGGTCTCGATCACCAGCGTACCCATGGCCGCCCCCGTGGCCGTCGCGCCGGCGGCCACGGCCGCGAACGAGGGAACAGCTTTCTCCGCTTCGCCACGGACCTCATGTGCCGAAAAACCTCCCCCGCAGCCCGAGCCGAAGGTCTGGAACGCGGTGCTGTGGAATCCCGAAAGCCGCCCGTTATCGTCCATCGGGCGCACCGCGAAGTGGTACCAGGTGCAGGGCAGAAGGAACCTGATGTGCCCAGTCCCCAATGAGCCGGGTGCCCCCGGGACGGACTCGTCGCCCGACTGGAAGGCGCTGTCCCAGGCGGTCTGGTTGTCGAGGGGGCTCGAATGAGCGCGAAGATCGAAGGACTGCTCGTACCCCGAAGCCGGCAGCACGTCGTCGTCCGCGGTCGCGGTCCACGTGAACCAGATCTCGTTGGGGGCGACGACATCGGGCGTGAGGTCGGTGATGGTGCCAGGGTCGACCTCGTCGCAGAGATCGAGGCCCGATGGCTGGAGCCGTACCCATTTGGCGATCGAGGGCAGATCAGGGTAGGTGATGGTGGTCACCGCGTCGTGGGCGCCGGTGAGGAAGAGCATGTAGTAGCCGGGAGGCGCCGAGTCGGGACTGGCCGGCGCGGTGACGAATAGGCGCGGCGGACTGCCGGGGGCAACGGTGAACTCGAGCGGTACGTAGCGCTGGTTCTCGTCGAACCCGTGCGTCGTAGCGCCAGCGCGGATCAGGCACACCCGCGTGATGCGCGCCGGGTCCGGCGTGCAGACCGTGAAGACCTTGCGGTAGCTGAGGCTCGTGGGCGTCCCGCTGATCGCCGGCCGCAAGGCATGGGCCGAGGTCCCATCGTTCTTGAACAGGTACGGTGGGCAGAAGATCTCTGCCTGCGTCTCATAGTCGCTCCCCGCGCTCAGTACCCTGGCATCCGGGAGCAGGATGGCGGTCGAGTGGTAGCCGCGCCGCAGCGACTGCTCGACGAGGGCGGCAGCCCCGGTCGTCGGCGACCAGCTCCCAGTCCCACCGGCGGCGTCGGGATCCCAAATCTGTGGGCGCCTGACGGGAGGGCCGTTGGTTCCTCCGACGACCAGCGTTTTCCCGTCCGGCATCAGCACCAGGTTGTGATCCTTTCGGGCAAGCATGGAAGGTGAGGGCCGCCAGACGGTGTCGATCGTGGCGTTCGTGCTCTTGGTCAGGCCGTCGGGACCGCCCGCAATCATGATTTGACCCGGGCGATACATCACGGCCGCCTCCGGTGCGTAGCCGGTGCCCTGATTCTGTCGCGCGGCCCAGCCACCGGCCGAGCCGTTGTCAGGGATGTCGAGGTATCGCGTGGGGTCCGTTCCACGACCTACCGTCACCACGCGGCAACCTGCCCCGAGCCCGCCTGGGACCACGAAGTTCAGCGGATAGGAGTTGTTCGAGCTGTAGAGGTTGGCGTTCGCGTGCTTCTGGTAAGTCAGGGTCACCGGATCTAGGGTCTCCGCGACTCGGGCGAAGCTGGCCGCGACCGAGGTCGGGTTGCTGCTCGTCGAGAACTCAAGCAGCATGGAGTGCCCGGAGAGGGAGTGCTCGTAGTCGTCCCACCGCCACCAGAACGGGCCGCAGGAAGGGTCGCCCGAGCACGCTGTTCCCGACGAGCAGGTGAACAAATAGCAGGTATCCCACGGATCGAGCCGATAGACGAAGGCGTCGGCCGGGCCGGACGCGTTCTCCCCGCCGAAGAGGTAGAGGCGGCCCGTCTGGCCGTAACCCTGCCCGGGATCGAAGGACATGCTGTGCCGCGCGCGCGGCCCGGGCTGATTGGCGGCGGGGCCGAGGGTCCACTTCTGCCAGTCCACCCTGCCATCCGGGAGAATCCAGAGCGCCCAGAGCTCATCGGAGTACGCCCCGCCCCCGAGCGCCCCGCCATAGAGCCATGCGATGTGAGCATCCACCTGCGATTCTGGCGGAGCATTCGGTGGGTACTTACGCGTTTTCGGGTCCTGGGTGAGGGAGTGCCAGTATCTTGGCGTGGGTCGGTCGGAGCCCAACACGGTCATCTCGGACCAGGTGGCCTTGTTCGGCAGGCTCGGGGTGTCCCAGCGCAGCTCCCAGACCTTATCGTCGGTGGGTGTCTGCCCCGGGGCGCTCACGCCGCCGAAGACAATCATGCGCTTGAGCGTGGCGCCGCCGCCGGTGGGCACCGTCTCGTCGTAGACCGCCCCGTGCCCGCAGCGCGCGGCGGGCGTGGTGGTGCCGCTGATCTCCATCGAGGCCCACTTGTGCTGGCCAGACTCCTTGTAGAGACGCCGGGCATCACTCAGCGGTGCTCCGAAGCCATCGAGTCCCCCGAACACCACCATCTGGGTGCCAAGGGCGGCGACCGCGGCGTGGTCGCTACGCGCCGGAGGAGTGCCCGTCGGCAGGAGCTCCTTCCATCGGTAGGTGAAGTCGGCGCCGGTCGGGTTGTCCTCGCGGGTAATGAACCAGGTGTCGCTGCGCGGCTGGCCGTTGCTGCCGATCCCTCCGAAGTAGACCTGCGCCTGAAAGTCGAGGGTCTTGGCCATCTCCACCCCGCTGTGCGCATGGCGGGGTTCGGGTCGACGGCCGGTCACCTGGTCCGCCGCCGGCAGGACGCGCGGGTCCCAGAACCCGCCCTCCGGCGTGGCGAACCGCGACAGGGTGTCCCCCCACGAGGGGCTCGCGGGCGACGTGGTGGTCCCGCGCTTGCCGCCGAACACGCGGTGGTGCGGCGGCCGGAACCCTCCAGCGACCAGGACACGTCCGTCCCTTAGGCTGGTGGCGGTTGGATACCATCTCCAGTCGCTCATCAAGGTAATCGGATTCTGTGAGGACCAGTTCGCCGGGCTGGTCCCCGATCCCGGCTGTACGATCCGCGACTGCTTCTCGCCATAGGCATGGGTGTCGTGGTTGTCCCCGCCCGCGAACACGACGCGACCGTCCGAGCCCAGCGCCGCGTGGCTGGTGCAGAAGAGGTTCATCACCGGGACGGGCGGCGCGGGCGTGGTCAGCCCGGTCCAGCCTGTGCTTGGCGGTGCCATGCAGTCGTCGTTCCCCGGCCCCCAGCGCCATTCGCCACCGCGGAACGGCTGCCCCGCGTACTGCCCGGCGAACCATAGGATCCGGCTACGGTCGGGGTCGTTCGCCTCCGGCAGCAGCAGGAGATGGATGGCGTACTTCCCCGGATCGCCCGCGCTCCAGTCCTCGGGAGCGGTCCACCGGCCCAGCTCGGCGCGCGCGGATGGCGCAGAGAGCGTGAGCCATGCGAGGCCTGTGATGGCGATTGACAGGTGTCGAGAGCGCAGTCGGGGCGTTGAGATGCACGCCGGGGCCGGGAGGGAACGATGCATGGCGGGCCTCCAGAGTCGGGCGCAGCGAGACGCTGGCGCGCAGGCGGCCGCATGGCGGAGGCGAGCGAGGAGGCGGTCCGGCCGTCGAACGAGAAAACGCTACCCCCCCCCCCTGGGGGGGGGGCAACAACATTCTCCCCCCGGGCTCGGCGGGCGGCGGAGTTCCCGGCCGCGGCCCATGTCCCTTGCCCGCATGAACCCGGGATGTCATTT
>JBKJXJ010000377.1:0-3014 GCA_046716125.1 Candidatus Eiseniibacteriota bacterium | reverse complement strand
ACTCGTTCCTCGGCGGCCACGCGCTCGCGCTCGCGCCCGGCGATCGCTACGAGTACTCGACCCTCGGCATGGGGCTGCTCGGCCACGCGCTCGCGCACAAGGCACGGGAGCGCGATCAACGCCGCGCTGCGGCTGAGCCACCGGCCGCGGAACACCGGGACCGGTCCTACCGTCCAGATCGGTCTGGCCCGGCACCTGCTCAGCGGGTCGGGCGCCGAGATCGTCATGCACAACGGCGGGACGGGAGGCTACCGCTCGTTCATCGGCTACGACCCGGTGATGGGGGTGGGCGTGGTGGTGCTCTCGAACTCGGCGCTGGACGCGGATGACATCGGGCGACACCTGTTGAATCGCAGGTTTCCGCTCAAGCAGGTGGTGAAGCGCATCGAGGTGAAGGTGGACAGCACGCGGCTCGATGAGCTGGTTGGTCGGTACGCGCTCGCGCCCACCTTCGTGGTGACGGTCACCCGGGAATCCGACGCGTTGTTCGTCCAGGCGAGCGGACAGTCGAAGCTGCGCGCCCATGCCGAGTCGGACGGTACGTTCTTCCTGCGGGAGGTGGACGCGCAGTTCTCGTTCACACGGGACGCGTCCGGCCAGGGAAATCGGGTCACCCTGCACCAGGGCGGCCGCTCGACGCCGGGAGCCAGGCTCCCCTGATCTGTGGCGGTGCCGGCCGCGGCGTCTCAAGTGCGCGGCGCGCGGGACCGATGACCACTTCGCAGGCCGCGCACCCGGCGCCGGCCCGAGGCGCGGGACATGGCGAGACCATTCGCCCTGGCGTACCTCGACGCCCCCCTCGCGATGCGTGTATCTTCCGCGACCGCGGGCAATGCTGCCCGTCGATACGCTAGGAGCAGCCCCGATGTGGCCCACCATCGAAGCGAAGATCCTGCGCGGCGAGCGCCTGAGCGCCGCCGAAGGCGTCCACCTCCTGACCGACGCGCCGCTGCTCGAGCTGGGGAGCCTGGCGCAGGAGATCCGGGCGAAGAAGACCGACCCGCGGCACGTCACCTACGTCATCGACACCAACCCCAACTACACCAACGCGTGCACCGTGGACTGCCACTTCTGCGCGTTCTATCGCAAGCCAGGACACGCCGAGGCCTACACCTACGACGTCGAAGGCGTGATGAAGATGATGGCGGCCGCCGACGCGCTTGGGGCCACGACCGTGCTGCTCCAGGGCGGGCTCAATCCGGCGATCCCGTGGGACTTCTACCCGACGATCGTGCGTGAGGCGCGTCGCCGCTACCCGCACATCACCCCGCACTTCTTCTCGGCCCCCGAGATCCACCAGATGGTCGAGGTCTCGGGACTCTCGATCCGCGGCGTGCTTGAGGCGCTCTATGAGGCCGGGCAGCGCACGCTCCCGGGCGGCGGCGCCGAGATCCTCGCCAGCCGCGTGCGCAAGCGCATCTCGGTCAGGAAGGGCGGGCCCGAGACCTGGCTCGACGTGCACCGCGAGGCGCACCGCGTCGGCATGCGCTCGACGGCGACCATGATGTACGGCCACGTCGAGACCGACGCCGAACTCATCGAGCATCTCGAGTACGTGCGCGCGCTTCAGGACGAGACCGGCGGGTTCACGGCGTTCGTGCCCTGGTCCTACAAGCGCGGCAACACGCCGATGGAATCCAAGGTCCCGCACCTGGCCGGCGCGTCGCGGTATCTGCGCGTGCTGGCGGCCACGCGGCTCTACCTCGACAACTTCGACCACATCCAGGCGTCGTGGTTCAGCGAGGGCAAGAAGACCGGCCAGATCGCGCTCCATTTCGGCGCCGACGATTTCGGCGGCACGCTTTACGAGGAGAATGTGCACCTGGCGACCGGGCACGTGAACAAGACCACGGTCGCCGAGCTGGAGACGCTGGTGCGTGAGGCCGGGTTCACGCCCGTGCAGCGCACGACGCTGTACGGGATCGTGCGCGTGGCCGAAGGGCCCGAAGCGCTCGACCGGCTCGCGGCTGACGTTCCCCTGTTCGTCGAGAGCATGCGCGAGCTGCCGGCCGAGTACCCGGCGACGCTCGAAGGCGAGGAGTCGAACGGCGCGCCCGCGCCCGCCCAGTCCGAACGCCCGTGCGCCGCCGACGGCACGCCGCTGATCATGCCGCGGTAGGCGGACTCGGCTTTCGCGGCGCCCGGTCCCGGGCCGCCTCCCGCTTGCGGCGCATGAACTCGGCGCCGAACGCGCGCTCGGCCTCGAACTGGTTATGCGCCGGGCAGAGCAGCCGGATCCCGCCTACGGTCGCCTCCCCGCCTTTGGCGTAGGGGTCGATGTGGTCGTACTGCACATCCTTGCGCTCTTCACAGCGGTGTCCCGTGTCGCTCGTGAACGTGCACCGGCCGCCATCGCGTTCCCACACCGCACGCTGGACATCCGCGGGGATGTGGCGCGTGTCTGGGTTCGAACGTCCCTTGGGATCACGCGGTTGCTCGGTCTGGGCGCACTTGCGCCGCAGGAGCTTCTCCTTCGCGGTCCGGAGCGCATAGTTGAGCACCGCGTCGACATCCCCGGGCGCAACCTCATGTCCGAGCAGGTCCTGGACGTCGCGCAGCAGGTCATGGGTCTCCTGACGGAGCGGGGTCAGCAGGGCGAAGCGTCCGGGCGACGTCGGCGTCACCGTCGCTCGCGGCATCGGTGCTTCTATCCGCCGCGCGGCGGATAGCTCGGTGGCCGGCGTGGCCATCGGCGCGGCCGGAGCCTCAACGGGTGGCACAAGTTGCATGGTCGGAGCCTCGGCCAGCGCCACCGCGGACGGGCTCAGGGGCACGATCAGGGTCGCCACGTCCGGCCTTGGGAACCGTTCGGCCAGCAGGCGTTCGATCTCGGCATTGGTCATGTCGACCGCGGCCGCCAGCAGGTCCCCAGCCGTCGCCTCGATCAGGTGGGGCGCCAGCATGACCACCCCGCTCAGGCGAAGCCTCCCATCGGCCAGGCCGTGGAGGATGAACGGGAACCGCCGGGCCGCGCGCGCCGCCCGGATGCGCTTGCAGGCGATGTCCTCGGACAT
>JBKJXJ010000376.1:0-3209 GCA_046716125.1 Candidatus Eiseniibacteriota bacterium | reverse complement strand
GGGGGCGTGGTGATCGGCATCTCGGGATAGCGAATGTAGTCGAGGTGGATCCCGTCCACGTCGTAGTCCCGAAGGAGCTCGAGCAGCACGGAGAGCGTGTGCTCCGCGGCGGCGGGATGGCCGAGGTCCAGGTACCACACGCCGGACGTGGTCCGCTCGCCCAGGAACGGAGCGCTGGTGCCGGCGGTGTACGAGGGATGTGTCCGCGTCAGCCAGTACTCGTCGTCGGGCAGGGGCGGGTCGCGCCAGCCGTGGACGTTGAAGATGTGGTTCGGGTTGCACGGGACCTTGCAGGGAAAGGACTCCGTGGCCACGCCCGGGTGCCCGCTGAAGACGGCCCCGATGTTCGCCCAGGCATGGACCTCGATGCCCTGTGCGTGCGCCTTGAGCACGAGGGCCTGCAGGGGATCGAAGCCCGCAGGCGGAACGTAGTTCTCGATCCACCCCTCCGGCGACCGCGCGTACAGGCCCTGCGCGTTGCGCCGGACCTGCGCCACGATGGTGTTGATGTTGCCGCGCCGCGCGCGCTCGATGAGCGCATCGATCTGATCGGGGCTGCGCAGGCCGGGGTTGAAGGAGTCCACCCACAGCGCCCGGACTTCGGGATCGTCCGCGTGAACGGGCGGAGAGGCCGTCGCCGCGGCAAGGACGCAGCCCGCGAGAGCGGATGAAAGGAACCGGCGCATGCGCATCGATGATCGCTCCTCGCCCCCACAATAGCGGATTGACGAGAACGCGTCTCGACCCCGCCCCAAGTGACGGCGCTCGCCCCGGGGGTGTGGACTCGCCTGGCGGGCAGGGTCTCACCGGTCGCGGCCGTGCGGAAGGTCCTCCGGGGAATGTACGCAGAAACCTCCGCCGAACCAAAGCCGCGACGCGCGGCCGAAAGGGCGATAATGCGGCCGCTTGCCGGAGGCCGACATGCACAACGCGCTCGCTCTCGCCATGCACGCGACACCGCTCTTCATGTTGTGGGCGCTGGCCGGCCGGGCGGCACGGCGGCTCAAGGCGTTCCTCGCCGCGGTGTTCGTGGTGTCGGCGGGGCTGATGGTGGCGTGAGCGCACTTGCACCAAGCGAAAGACTGCTCGTCGTGGCCGCGTGCGCAACTGCGGGGACACTGGCCGTACCCCTCCATCCGCTGGCGACACCCGCCTCCGCGGCCGTCGCGGGGCTCCTGGGCGTGCTGGGACTGCATATGGCGCTGGTCCCGCCTACCCACCCTCGTCCGCGGCCAGGCGGAGGGCGCACGGCACCTCCTGGAGTGGGGCCTCTGGATCGGGCTCGGACTGGCGATGGGAGTGCTGCTCCTCGGTGTCATCCGATACGCGATCGAGCCCTTCCTGCCAGCCATCGGAACACGGATCGCCGCCGCTGGCACTCTTCCCGTCTGGCGGAGGCTGCTCATCATCTACGTGGCAGCGGTGAGCGAGGAGCTCGTGTTCAGGCTGATCCTGCTCTCCGCGATCGTGGGCGTCGCCGTCCGGTTGCGCCCCGCTCCAACGCCCGGTCCCACCCCGGTGCAGGTCTGGGCGGCCATCTCCCTGTCGGCCGTCGCCTTCGGGGCGGCGCATCTCCCCTCCTGGGTCGGCTCCGCGCCTGTGGGACTCGGGTTGGCGGCGGCCGTGCTCCTGTTGAACGCGGTCGCCGGCCTCGCGCTCGGATACGTGTTCGCCACCCGGGGCCTCGTGGCGGCCACCCTGATGCACGCGGGTGGCGATTGTGCGATCCAGCTGATTGGCCCTCTTACCGGCTGACGGCGACCTGTCCTTCGAACCCATCGCCGCGCTCTCGGCAGGCTCCATCCGCAGAATGGAACGTCGTTCCCCGCTCGGGATCCTTCATGCGAGCGCGAGCGGACTCTATGCCGCGGCCACCGGACGGTCAAAAGCACGGATATCCTTGGGATTTCCTGGGACGCTCATGAGGACGCTGCCCGTATGCCGCGCGACATCCCCTCAGTTGTCCCAACGGAGGAGGCGTTCGTGAAGATCTGGATCGGCGTTCTGGTCTGCGCGCTGTGCCGTCCCCAGGATGTGAACGCCCAGGACCGCGAACCCACGACCGCCGGTCAGAGCGAAGCGCCGGTGGGCAGCCGCGTACGTCTGACGCGGATCGCCGCGTCGTCGGCGTGGAACTGCAGCAGCAGCGACACGCGACACGCGCGCGTGCTCACGGGCACGCTCTCCGCCTACGAGGGCAACGAGATCATGTTGACGGTGCCGGAGTGCGACCGGTCTGTGATCGTCCCTCTCGCGAGCGTGAAGCGACTGGAAGTCGCGCAAGGGCGTCGGTCCGCGTTCCGCCGGGGCGCGGTGGTGGGGGCCACTGTCGGCCTCTCGATAGGCGCGGTCGCCGCCTTGATCTGTTCAAGGCGGGACGGCTACTGCGACGACGTGCTCCCGAACGCCGGGCGGCACGAGATGGTGTTGTACCCGACCGCGGTCTTGGGGGCGGCGGGAGCCCTCCTCGCCGCGCCCTTCCGCGAGGACCGATGGCAGGACGTCACTCCCCGGCGCGCGCAGGTCCAGCTCACACCCCTCCCGCGCGGATTGGGGGTCTCCATGATCATCCCGCTCGCCTCGCGGCGCCCTGCGAAACGCTGATCCTTCTGCGGCCACGCGCGCGGCGTATCACCCTGAAGAAGGCGTCCGCCGACGGAACGGTCGCGGTCGACATGGACCCCCTGTCGATGCACGTTCCTGCTCGACCGCTCGGCCGAGGGATGGGCCCGCGAGCTTGCGAAGCTGAAAGCGCAAGTCGGCACCTGCGAGACGAACGCGCCCATTGTCGCGACGGGCGCGCTTTCCAAATCGTCCCGTTCCCGTGCCCCGTGCCTGTTCCCGGGGCAGGTGAAAAGGTATAGTTCAGCGCCTCGTGGCCCAGGATCCCGAGCTGAGGATCGAGGCCTGACGGCGAGGTGACACGATGCGGGCTCACGGCTCCTCGGGGCCAAGGAGGGATCGCATGAGGACAACGGTTTCGGCGGTCGTGCTGGGCATGCTGACGACCGCGGCGGCGGGCGGTCCCGCCGACAGCTTCACCGGAAAAGCGGCCCTCGCGGGCGAGTCCGCGACCTTCGGGCACGGTATCGCCGCCCTCGAGCCGGGCCGGTTCAGCACGGATGGGCATCGCGTGTCGGTTGCGTTCTTCACCCAGGCGCTCGACGGCGCCCTGCAGAAGGCGACGACCACGGACGACGTCTCGAGCA
>JBKJXJ010000375.1:0-4407 GCA_046716125.1 Candidatus Eiseniibacteriota bacterium | reverse complement strand
CAGCGGTGCCGGAGCGTTCCCGCCCGGCGTCGATGTCGGACCGCTCGAGCAGGGACGGTTCGGAGAGATGGGACCGCAGGTAGCACTGCATCGGAACCTCGACGGGGGCGGGTGTCGAGGGGGCTGATCCACTCCTTCATATCACGCCCGTTTTCGACGCTCACAATCGGCCGGATTCCGCATGGAAGCCGCCGCTACGAGAACTTTTCGGCGCCGGGCGCGTTTGCGGGGTCGTCGTGGATCCTGCGCGCGTTAGCACGCGACGGCGGGGGCACTCGTGAGGGTTGCGCGATCGACCCTGGGAAGGGCGTCAAGATAATTCGTCGGTCCGGACTTATCCGCGCGATCCGGTTCCCCGGAGCGTCCCGAGCCCGACGCCACCCAGTCCCATCGCGAGCAGCGCGGCAAAAGGCACCGCCCCGATCTGTCCCGCGCTCCACGCGAACGCTCCCACCGCGGCGAACCAGAGCGCGAGCACCAGCTCGGCGCGGCCCGCGTTCCGCCGGGAGGACGGATAGCGCGCGAGTGCCCGCGGCCGCCCGGAGACATCCCCGGTCTTGGGCGTGCGCTCCCATTCGCCGACCTCACCGCCCAGACCCTCAAGGACGGCGCGCGCGTTGTTCGCCGAAAGTCCGGTCCCGAGAAGCACCGCACCCACAACGTCGCGCGCGATCGCCGCTGTGCTCCCACCTGCGGCATGACGCCCGACCCCGAGGAACAGGAGGACCGGGATCACGCCGAACGCGAGCACGACGGCCTGGATCGCCCAGACGGCGGCGGCGGGCAGCGAGGCGGGGCCGAGCAGGACCGGCATCAGGAGCAGCCCGAGCGCCAACAGCAGCGGATAGGCGGCGTTGCCCGTGAGGTGAATGAGGGCCTCGACCTTGACCCGCCGGGGCAAGGGCGCCCGCCAGATGCGCGGCAGGAGCTTCCGGGCGGTCTGGATCGCTCCCCGCGTCCACCGTCGCTGCTGCGACCGCAGCGCCGCGAAATCGCCCGGTAACTCGGCCGGCGCCTCGACCGCGGCATCGAACTCGAATCGCCAGCCTTGCAGCTGCGCGCGATAGCTGAGGTCGAGGTCCTCGGTCACGGTGTCGTCTGACCAGCCGCCTGCGTCCTCGATGCAGGCCCGGCGCCAGATCCCGGCGGTGCCGTTGAAGTTGAAGAACACGCCCGCGTGCACGCGCGCCGGATGCTCGACCAGAAAGTGGGCATCGAGGAGCGTGGCCTGGGCCGACGTCAGGAGCGAGCGCGAGCGGTTCAGATGTCCCCACCGCGCCTGCACCATGCCAACCTTGCAGTCGGCGAAGCGCGGCACGAGCCGGAGCAGGAAGTCGGGGGACGGCACGAAATCGGCGTCGAACACCGCGATCAACTCACCGCGCGCGACCGCGAGGCCATCGGCCAGCGCGCCGGCCTTGTAGCCTCGCCGGCGAGGGCGATACAGATGATGGATGTCGACCCCGCGTTCGCGCTGTCGCGCCACCGCGGACGCCGCCGCCTCGCGGGTCTCGTCGGTCGAATCGTCGAGCACCTGGATCTCAAGGCGGCCGGCCGGGTACTCGAGGGCCGACGCGGCGTCGATCAGGCGGGTGATCACGCCCCGCTCGTTGAAGATCGGGAGCTGGACCGTGACCACCGGCAGGTCCTGAGCGCCGGGAGAAACAGCCGGGACGGGATCGCGCCGGCCCCGCCACCATCGCCACAGGAGCACATAGCGGTGCGAGGCGTAGAGGACGAGGAAGATCTGGGCGACGGTGTACCCGATGACCGCCGCGACCTGTGCCCAGGCGAGGACCATGGCCAGCGTCGGCGTCGGGACGATCGGGTCGGGGATCACGCCGAGGCACACTAGGGTGCGGGTCCGACAGGGTCAACCAAACAGCGCGGGCGGCGGGGTTACGCCCCCGCCGCCAGAATGCGACCTCGCTGTGGTTACTCGACGACCTCGAAGTCCGCGTCGACCGCGCCGCTCTTGCCCGGCTGCTTCTTGGGGCCCGGGGCGTCGTCGCCGGTGTCGTCGCCCGGCGGAGTCGTTCCATCGGTCCCCGCGGCTCCGGGGCCGGCCGCCTGGTAGAGCGCCGCCGCCGCCGCATGCCACGCCTGTTCGAGAGCCCCGGTCGCGGCCGTGATCGCGGCCGTATCCTCCCCCTTCAGGGCCTCGCGGACGCGCAGGAGCTCGCCCTCGACCTTCGACTTGGTCCCGGCGTCAAGCTTCTCCGCGTGCTCCTTGAGGTTCTTCTCGACCTCGTAGACCAGCGCGTCCGCCCGGTTGCGGGCCTCGATCGCGCCCTTGCGCTCACGATCCTCGGTCGCATGGAGTTCGGCATCCTTCACCAGCCGCTGGATCTCGGACTCGTCGAGACCGCTCGACGCCTCGATGCGGATGCTCTGCTCCTTGGCGGTCGCGCGATCCTTCGCCGAGACGTGCAGGATCCCGTTGGCGTCGATGTCGAACGCCACTTCGATCTGCGGCACGCCGCGCGGCGCCGACGGGATGCCGTCGAGATGGAACCGTCCGATGCTCTTGTTGGCGGTCGCCATCGGACGCTCGCCCTGGAGCACGTGCACCTCGACCGTCGTCTGGCTGTCGGACGCGGTCGAGAATACCTGCGACTTGCGGGTCGGGATGGTGGTGTTCCGCTCGATCAGGGGCGTCATCACGCCGCCCAGCGTCTCGATGCCGAGCGAGAGCGGGGTGACGTCCAGGAGGACGACCTCCTTCATGTCGCCCCTGAGCACCGCGCCCTGGATGGCCGCGCCGATCGCCACGACCTCGTCGGGATTGACGCCGCGGTGCGGCTCCTTGCCGAAGATCTCCCTGACCAGTTCCTGAACCTTCGGCATCCGGGTGGCGCCTCCCACCAGGACGGTCTCGTCGATCTGCGAGGGCGACAGACCCGCATCCTTGAGCGCCTGCACCACCGGACCGCGGCAGCGCTCGATGAGCCCGGCGCAGAGCTGCTCGAGCCTCGCGCGGGTCATCCGCACCACGAGATGCTTGGCCACGTTCTCAACCGCGGTGATGAACGGCAGGTTCACCTCGGTCTCCATCACCGTGGACAGCTCGCACTTCGCCTTTTCCGCGGCCTCCTTGAGCCGCTGCAGGGCCATCGGGTCCTTGCGCAGGTCGACGCCCTCCTGCTTGCGGAACTCCTCGGCGAGGTGATCGATGACGCACTGGTCGAAGTCGTCGCCTCCGAGATGGGTGTCGCCGTTGGTCGAGCGCACCTGGAACACGCCGTCACCGATCTCGAGGATCGAGATGTCGAATGTGCCGCCGCCCAGATCGAAGACCGCGATCTTCTCGTCCTTCTTCTTGTCGAGGCCGTACGCCAGCGAGGCGGCGGTGGGCTCGTTGATGATGCGTTTGACGTCCAGGCCCGCGATCCGTCCGGCGTCCTTCGTGGCCTGGCGCTGGCTGTCGTTGAAGTACGCCGGCACGGTGACGACCGCTTCGGTCACCTTCTCGCCCAGGTACTCCTCGGCCGTCTGGCGCATCTTCTGGAGAATCATGGCCGAGATCTCGGGCGGCGAGAACTCCTCCCCGCCGGCCTTCACGCGGACGTCATCGTTGGGGCCGCGCACGATCTCGTAGGGGACGAGCTTCAGCTCGGACTCGACCTCGCCGTACTTGCGGCCCATGAAACGCTTGATGGAGTAGATCGTGCTCTTGGGGTTGGTCACCGCCTGCCGGCGGGCGACGACGCCCACCAGGCGCTCCCCCGTCTTCGAGATCCCCACGACGGACGGGGTGGTGCGGAACCCCTCGGCGTTGGCGATCACCTTGGGCTCGCCGCCCTCCATGACCGCCACGCACGAATTGGTGGTCCCGAGATCGATACCGATGACCTTTCCCATGTCTTCTCCTGCTCGATCGTGTGCGGACGCCACGCTCCCCCGGCATCCGCCGGGGTCGCGTGGCCCGCATGCTGCGTGAAACGCTTATCCGATCTGGACTTCGATCTCGCGGACCCGGGCCTCTTCAGCCTTGGGGACGCGCACTTCGAGGACGCCGTCGCGGTACTGCGCCTTGACCTGGTCGTTGCGGACCGGCGAGCCGAGCGTGAACGCGCGCTCGAACGCACCATAGAGCCGCTCGATCCGGTGAGGCTTGCCGTCCTTGGCCCCGCTCTCCCGCATGCGCTCGCCGCGGATCGTGAGAGTGTCGCCCATGAGGGTCACCTTCACGTCCTTCTGAGCGACGCCCGGCAGGTCGGCCCGGAAGATGAACTCCTCGGCGGTCTCCTCGACGTCCACCCGAGGGGTGAAACCCGCGTTCAGGTCGCCGCGCCCCGGGGCGCGCGGAAAGGCACTGTCGAACAGCCGGCTGACCTCGTCCTCGATGCTGGGGACGTCGCGCAGCGTGGCGAGCGTGGCGGGGCTCCAACGGATCATCGTCATGAG
>JBKJXJ010000374.1:0-16472 GCA_046716125.1 Candidatus Eiseniibacteriota bacterium | reverse complement strand
GGTCGGGACCTTCCACGCCACCGGCGTGCGCATCCTGCGCCGCGAGGCGAGCGCGGGCCGGCTCGAAGGCGTTCCGGCGTCCTTCGTCATCTACGATCGAGAGGACCAGCTCGCGGTGGTGGACGAGGTGCTCCAGGGGCTGGCGCTGCCGGAGGGGGTGTTGCGGCCGGGCGAGGTGCTGCGGCGGATCTCGGACGCCAAGAACTCGCTGATCACGGTCGAGGAGTTCGAGCGGGCGGCGGTGAGCCCGCACGAGCGGCGCTTCGCCGCCTGCTACCAGAGCTACCAGCAGGCCCTGCGGGCCCAGGGCGCGCTCGATTTCGACGACCTGATCGTCGAGGTCGTGCGGCTGCTCCAATCGCGGCCCGAGGTGGCCGAGCACTACCGGCGCCGCTTCCGGCACGTGCTGGTGGACGAGTACCAGGACACCAACCACGCCCAGTTCCGGTTCGCCCAGTCGCTGGCGACAGGGCACGGCAACGTGTTCGCTGTCGGCGACGATGACCAATCGATCTTCGGTTGGCGCGGCGCCGACCTCGCGAACATGCTCGAGTTCGAGGAGTCCTACCCGGGCACGACCGTCATCCGTCTGGAGCAGAACTACCGCTCGACGGCCAACATCCTGCGGGCGGCGAACGCGGTGATCGAGAACAACCGCGAGCGCAAGGGCAAGCGTCTGTGGTGCGACCGCGGGGATGGGGCGAAGCTGCGCTTCGTGCTCGCCGCCGACGAACAGGACGAGGCGCGACGGATCAGCGGCTTCCTGAGGGAGCGTCTGCGAACCGGCGGAAGGCTCGACGATGCCGCGGTCCTTTACCGCACCAACGCCCAGTCGCGGGCCCTCGAAACCGAGCTGCGCCAGCAGGGGATGCGCTACGAGATCGTCGGCGGCGTCTCGTTCTACGCGCGCCGCGAGGTCAAGGATCTGCTCGCCTACCTGCGACTGGCCGTGAACCCCGCCGACCGGGTGGCGTTCTGGCGGGTGTGGAACACGCCGCGACGCGGGCTCGGGGACGCGCTGCGCTCGCGCCTCGAAGCGCGCGATCCCGACCGACCGCTCGAAGCGCTCCGGGCGCTCGCCGCCGAAGGCGCGCTCAAGGGCGGCGCCAGGACCGGCGCCGAGTCCTTCCTCGGCCTCATGGACGAGCTGACCGCGCGACTCGTTGAGCCGCCCGATACCCTGCTCAGGCTCGTGATCGAACGCACCGAGTACCTGCGAACGCTGGACGAGGCGGGCGATGGCGACGCCGCAGAACGCCGCGCGAACGTCGAGGAACTGGTCGTGGCGGCGGAGACGTTCGCACTCGCGGAGGGCGTACTCGCCGAGGGCGCCCCGGCCGAAGGCGCCGAGGGCGTGGCCGGGTTCCTCGCCGAGAGCGCCCTCATCACCGATGCCGACCGGCTGGAGGAGGGCGCCGACCGCGTGCTGCTCCTGACCGCGCACAACGCCAAGGGCCTGGAGTTCCCGGTGGTCATCGTGGCCGGCCTCGAGGAGGGCCTCTTCCCGCATGCCTCGTCGCTCGAGGAGGCGGAGGAGATGGAGGAGGAGCGCCGTCTCTTCTATGTCGCGATCACGCGTGCCCGCGAGGAGGTGCTGCTCACCGCCGCGGCCTACCGGCGCAGGATGGCGGCGGGCGGAGCTTTCGTCGCCCGGGGCGGCCAGGTGTCGCGGTTCGTGGAGGAGATCCCGGCCGAGCTGCTCGACCGGGTGGAGACGCAGGCCGTGGCGCTCGCCGGTGTGCGCGCCGCCGCGGGTGGCGGGGGCTGGTCCTCGTCGGGCTCGGGCAGCGGCCGTCGCTCGGACTCCTCCGACGGCCCGGCGTACCGCACCACGGGTGCCCTCGCCCGCACCGTGGGCCGCGAGGTCCATCACGAGACCTTCGGGCGCGGCGTAGTCGTGATGGCCGAGGGGGAGGGCAGCGAGATCAAGTTCACCGTCCGCTTCGGGGGCCAGACGCGCAAGGTCCTGGGGCGATTCCTCACCGGAGGCGTCGATGTCGATCACGCGTGATGAGGTGCGGCGGATCGCCGAGCTGGCACGGCTCGAGATCCCCGAGGACAAGATCGACCGCATGGCGGCCGAACTCTCGGCGGTGCTCGACTTCGCCGGGACACTGAAGCGGCTCGACTTGACCGGTTGCGAGCCGACGGCGTTCGCGCCGGCCGAGACCCCGCTGCGCGAGGACGTGCTCGATCGACGGAGGCTTGGCGCCGATGTGGCGCTGGCGGCCGCGCCCGAGGGTGAGCACGGCTTCTTCCTGGTCCCGCCGGTGGTGGAGAACTTGAACCCGTGAGCGTGGCGAAGGACGCCTGGCGGCTCTCCGCCCTCGATCTCGCCGCGACTGTCCGCAACGGCGAGCTCACCGCCCGCGAGGCGGTCGAGTCGGGGTGGGAGGGACCGGCCGCGCTCTGGGAGGAGGAGGTCCACGCGGTGGCCCATGCGGACGCCGCCGCCCGCGCCGCGGGCGCCGAGGCCGCCACGCGTTCGGGCGCGACCGGCCGACTCCAGGGCGTGCCGGTCCTGGTCAAGGACAACATCTGCACCACCGATCTGCCCACGACCTGCGGATCGAAGATCCTCTCCGGCTACCGGCCGCCCTACGACGCCACGATCATCGCGCGGCTGCGCGCGGCGGGCGCCGTCGTCACCGGCAAGGGCAACATGGACGAGTTCGCGATGGGCTCATCGACCGAGTTCAGCTGCTACGGTCCGACGCGAAACCCGTACGACCTCTCGCGCGTCCCGGGCGGATCGAGCGGCGGTCCGGCGGCGGCGGTCGCCTACGGCCTCTGTCCGCTCGGCCTCGGCGCCGACACCGGCGGCTCGGTGCGTCAACCCGCCGCGTTCTGCGGCGTGTTCGGCCTCAAGCCCACGTACGGGCGGCTCTCGCGCTACGGGCTGGTCGCGTTCGGCTCGTCGCTCGACCAGATCGGCATCTTCGCCCGGCACGCGGGCGATGTGGCGGAAGCCTACGCCGTGCTGGCCGGTCCCGATCCGTGCGACGCCACCACCCGCGGTGGTCCCGCGCCGGATGTCTCGGGCTGGGAGGGTGGCGTCAAGGGCCGCACGTTCGGCTGGCCGGCCAACCTCTGGAAGGAAGGGGTCGATCGCGAGATCGTCGAGGGGCTGGAGGAGACGGCCGAGGCGCTCGAGCGCGCCGGCGCCAAACGCGTGACGTTCGACTTCATGCCGGGCGAGTTCGCGGTCGCTACCTACTACCTGGTCGCCACCGCCGAGGCCAGCTCGAACCTGGCCCGCTTCGACGGCGTGCGCTACGGACCGCGCCACCCGGAGAGCGCGGACGTGCTCTCGCTCTACACCCGCACGCGCAGCGAGGGCTTCGGGCCCGAGGTGCAGCGCCGCATCCTCCTCGGCACCTACGCCCTCTCGGCGGGCTACTACGACGCCTACTATCTGAGCGCCCAGCGCGCGCGCACCCGCATCCGGCGCGAGTACGAGGCGGCCTTCGCGCGCTGCGACTTCATGCTGCTCCCGGCATCGCCGACGCTGCCATTCCGGCTCGGCGAGAAGACCGATGATCCGCTGGCGATGTACCTGAGCGACATCTTCACCATCGGCGCCAACCTGGCGGGCATCCCGGGGCTCACGGTACCGGTCGGCCTGACGTCCGGGATCGTGGGCGGGATCGTGGGGGGGATCGCGGGCCCGGCGCTGCCGCGCGCGGTCCAGCTGCTCGGCCCCGACGATTCGGAGCCGACGCTGCTCGCCGCCGGGCGGGTCATCGAGGTGCGGGGCGATGTCGCGCGTCTGGCGCGCAAACACGAGACGGAGTTCGCATGGCCCACGAAGCGGTGATCGGGCTGGAGTGCCACATCCAGCTCAACACGAAGAGCAAGATGTTCTGCGGCTGCCCGGCCGAGTTCGGCGCCGCCCCCAACGCCAACGTGTGCCCGGTCTGTCTCGGGCTGCCCGGGGCGCTGCCGGTGACGAACCGCGCGGCGGTGGACGCCGCGATCCGCCTGGGGCTGGCACTCGGGTGCGACGTCCGCGCCGAGAGCGTGTTCGCGCGCAAGCACTATTTCTATCCCGACATGCCCAAGAACTACCAGATCACCCAGTACGACCGGCCTATCTGCGAGGGCGGCGAGCTGCCGGTGCGCCTCGGCGCCGGGACCCGCGCGTTCGCGTTGATCCGCGTGCACGCGGAGGAGGACACGGGCAAGTCGTTCCACCCCGAGCGCTACGGCGACCGCCAGGTCTCGCGCGTGGACTTCAACCGCGCCGGCGTGCCGCTGCTCGAGCTCGTGACCCAGCCGGTGTTCCGGGAGCCGGCCGAGTGCGCGGCGTTCCTGATCACGCTGCGGCGGCTGGTGCGCTGGCTCGGCATCTCGGATGCCGACATGGAGAAGGGTCATCTGCGCTGCGACGCCAACGTGAGCATCCGTGAGGTGGGCCAGGAGACGTTCGGCACCAAGACCGAGCTCAAGAACCTGAACTCGATCAAGGGCGTCGAGAAGGGCCTCACCGCCGAGATCGCGCGTCAACAGGGCGAGATCACGGCGGGGCGCACGATCGGGCAGGCGACCCTGCTCTACGACGCCGATCACGACAAGCTCGCCATCATGCGTTCCAAGGAGCACGCCCACGACTACCGCTATTTCCCCGAGCCCGATCTGCCGCTGCTCCGGCTGGACGAGGCGTGGCTCGCCTCGGCGCGCGAGCGGAGCGCCGAGCTGCCGTGGACCCGCGCGGCCCGTTTCGTCGCCGCGTACGGCCTGCCGGAATACGACGCCGGCATCCTGTGCGACCAGCGCGAGCTGGCCGACTACTTCGAGGCGGTGGCGAAGGCCGGCGACGCCAAGCTCGCGAGCAACTGGCTCATGACCGAGGTGCTGCGCGTCTTGAAGGAGCGGGAGTGGTCGCTCGCCACGTGGGCCGCGCAGACGCCGGCGTCGCGCATGGCCGCGTTCCTCGCCAAGGTGGCCTCGCGCGAGCTGCCCGGGCCGCTCGCCAAGCAGGTGTTCGCGTGGATGGCGGACGAGCCCGGCGATGTCGCGGCACTGCTCGAGCGTCACGGCGTCACCGTCCAGGCCTCGGCCGAATCTCTGGCCCCCCTGGTGCAGGCGGCGATCGACGAGAACCCGGGGCCGGTCTCCCAGTATCTTGGCGGCAAGACCGCGACGCTCGGCTTCCTGGTCGGCCAGGTGATGAAGAAGAGCGGCGGTCAGGCGGTCCCGCAGACGGTCAAGGAGATGCTCGAGGCCGAGCTCGCCCGCCGGGCGCCGACCGGTTGACCCTGGTGCGGCGCGGCCGATAGAGTGCGGCCCGTGGGCGAAGGCCATCGCATCCTGATCGTGGGGGGTGGGGGACGTGAGCATGCGCTCGCGTGGCGGCTGGCCCGCGACCCCGACGTCGAGCGCATCCTGGTCGCTCCGGGCAACGACGGTATGGCCCGCGCGTTCTCCAGTCATCCGATCGCCGAGTCGGATCACGCCGGTCTGCTCGCGCTCTGTCGCGCCGAGCGCGTGACATTGGCCGTCATCGGCCCCGAGGCGCCGCTGGCCGCCGGTCTCGCCGATCGCCTCTCCGTGGGCGGGATCCCGGTCTTCGGGCCGAGTGCCGCTGCCGCCCAGCTCGAGGCGAGCAAGTGGACCGCCAAGCAGCTCATGGAGTCCCGCGGCATCCCGACCGCCAGCGCCCGCCTGTGCGGATCACGTGCCGAGGCGACTGCCGCGCTCGGCGCGTTCGCGCCCCCCTGGGTCATCAAGGCCGACGGCCTGGCGGCCGGCAAGGGTGTGCGGGTCACCGGCGACCGCGCCGAGGCCGAGGGCTTCATCGGCGCCTGTCTCGAGGACGACCGCTTCGGCGCCGCCGGGCACCGGGTCGTGATCGAGGAGTTCCTGCGTGGCGAGGAAGCCTCGCTGATGGCGGTCTGCGATGGCGAGCGCTTCGTCCTGCTCACCTCCGCGCGCGACTACAAGCGGGCATGGGACGGGGATCAGGGTCTCAACACCGGCGGCATGGGTGCGTACGCCCCGGCGCCACGGGTTGACGGGGCACTCGAAGCGACGATCGGGCGGACGATCGTGGGGCCCGTCCTCGAGGCGATGGTGGCGCGCGGCACGCCCTACCGCGGGGTGCTGTACGTCGGCCTCATGCTGACGGCCGATGGCCCCAGCGTGGTGGAGTTCAACTGCCGTTTCGGGGATCCCGAGACCCAGGTGGTGCTGCCGCTCCTCGGCGGATCGCTCGCCCGGCTGCTCGCGGGTGTTTCGGTCGGACGACTCGACCCATCCGTCGTCTTCCGCGAGCCGGGCGTGGCGGTCTCGGTGGCGATCGTGAACGAGGGCTATCCGCAGACAGCGTCCGGCGGTGGCACGCTGGAGGGGCTCGATGGCCTCATGGCGCGCGAAGACATCATGATCTTCCACGCCGGGACCGCGTTCGCCGACGGGCACTGGCGGGTGCGTGGGGGCCGCGCGCTCCACATCGCCGCGCGCGGCGTGTCGCTCGCCGAGGCGCGCGACCGCGTCTACGCCGCGATCGACACGTTGCAGGGGAGCGGCTGGCGCTGCCGGCGCGACATCGCGGCGGCCGGTGCATCGTGCGATGCGA
Source organism: Candidatus Eiseniibacteriota bacterium (assembly GCA_046716125.1). Lineage (GTDB taxonomy): Bacteria > Eisenbacteria > RBG-16-71-46 > RBG-16-71-46 > RBG-16-71-46 > WS-11. The sequence continues at coordinate 9,895 of JBKJXJ010000374.1, read as the reverse complement.
CGACCGCGGCGATTCAGGCGGGAGGTACGGCATGCAGGTGATGAAGGTGGATCCCGAGCATCCTTCGGAAGAGGTGCTGATCGAGGCGGCCGAGGCGGTCTTAAGGGGCGGCGTCATCGCGTTCCCGACCGATACGCTCTACGGACTCGGGTGCTCCCTCTTCGACGTCTCGGCGGTCGAGATGGTGGCGCGCCTCAAGCGCCGCGATCTCTCGCTCGCCGTCATCTCCCTCATCCCCGAGCCGAGCCAGGTCTACGGCCTGGCCTCGGAGGTGAGCGAGTCGGCCGAGCGTATGATGGAGCGCTTCTGGCCGGGCCCGCTCTCGCTCATCTTCCGGGCCGCGCGGATCGTCCCGGCCCGGGTGCAGGGCGCGGGCGGCACGGTGGCGCTGCGCTGCCCGAAGGATACCCTCAGCCAGCGGCTGCTCGAGCGCATCGGCGGCCCGGTGGTCTCCTCCAGCGCGAACCTCTCCGGCCAGCGCCCGGCCGAGACCGCCGAAGAGGTGGTCCGCATCTTTGGCAACCAGCTCGATCTGGTGATCGATGGTGGCCCCCGGCATGGCGGGGTGCCCTCGACCTTGGTGGACGTCACCGGACCGCGCCCGCGCCTGCTGCGGCGCGGGGAGGTGGACGTGAGCGTCGTGGCGGGGGACGTCGACGACGTGAGCGGGAGTGCGGATTGACGCCCCCGGAGGCGCCCCACTATCCTTGATGCGCATGTCTCCTAACGAGCCGGTCTTCAGGGTGCTTCTGGTCTGCACCGGGAACACCTGCCGCAGTCCCATGGCGGCGGGCGCGCTCCGCCGGTTGCTGTCGGCCGACGGCGGCCGGATCGTGGTCGAATCGGCGGGCACGGCGGCCTGGGACGACCAGCCCGCGACCGAGGCGGCCGTCCGCGTGGCGGCCCAGGCCGGGGTGGACATCTCGGGCCACCGGTCGCGGCGGCTGACGCCGGCGATCGTGCGCGCGGCGGACATCGTGCTGGTCATGGAGCGTGGACATCTCACCGCCGTTCGCGCTCTGGGCGCCGACCCCGATCGCAGCCACGTGCTGAGCGAGTGGCCCGGGCCGGGCGAGCCGGGATTGGAGATCAGCGATCCGTTCGGGGCATCCAGCGAGGCGTACGAGGAATGCTTGCGCCGCATCCAACAACATCTCGAGCGGGTGGTACCGTACATACGCGAGGCGTCGGGCGCCCGGTCGGCATGATCGGGCGACAGTCGTTTCACCCTCAGCGAGGTGCATGATGGCCCTCACCAAGGTCGATAAGATCTGGATGAACGGGAAGTGGGTCGCGTGGGACGACGCGAAGATCCACATCCTCTCCCATGTGGTGCACTACGGCTCGAGCGTATTTGAGGGGATCCGCGCGTACGACGCCAAGGGCGGCCCCGCCATCTTCCGGCTCGACGACCACGTGGACCGCCTCATGTACTCGGCCCGCATCTACCGGATGGAGCTGCCGTTCACCCGCGAGCAGATCCGCCAGGTGTGCCTGGACGTCGTCGCGGTGAACGACCTCAAGGCCTGCTACCTGCGGCCGCTCATCTACCGCGGCTATGAGAACCTCGGCGTCAACCCGTTCGGCTCGCCGGTCGAAGTGGCGGTGGCGGCGTTTCCGTGGGGCAAGTACCTGGGGGACGACGCGCTCACCAAGGGCGTGGCAGTCAAGATCAGCTCGTGGTGGCGGATCTCGCCCAACACGCTGCCGGCGATGGCCAAGGCGTCGGCCAACTACATGAACTCCCAGCTCATGAAGATGGAAGCGCTGGTGGACGGCTACGACGAGGCGGTCGCGCTGGACGTGAGTGGCTTCGTGAGCGAGGGTAGCGGCCAGAACCTGTTCGCGGTCGTCAAGGGCGAGCTGGTCACGCCGCCGCTCCACAACAGCATCCTGGCCGGCATCACCCGCGATTCGGTCATGACGCTGGCGCGCGAGCAGGGGCTGACGGTGCGCGAGCAGGTCCTGCCGCGCGAGATGCTCTACGTCGCCGACGAGGTGTTCCTGGCCGGCACGGCGGTCGAGGTGACGCCGGTCCACTCGGTGGACCGGATCGCGGTCGGCGACGGCAAGCCCGGCAAGATCACGCTGGCGATCCAGGAGGCGTTCTTCGCCCTGGTGCGCGGCGAGGTGGCCGACCGGCACGGCTGGCTCACGCGAGTCCCGCAGGCGGCGGCGACGACCGGCTCGGTGGCGCGACGACCGTAGCGGGCTGATGGGGGCTCGCGACATCTCAAGGACGGCGTGGGGCGGACAGGGAGATTCGCATGCGCATCGCGATCGGGAGTGATCACGCCGGCCACGCCCTCAAAGCACGGTTGGTGCGCGAACTGCGAACGCTCGGGCACGAAGTCGAGGATCTCGGCACGCACGCCGCCGCACCCGCGGTGGACTACCCCGACTTCTGCTTCCCGGTCGCCGAGCGGGTCGCCGACGGGCGGGTCGATCGCGGCGTCGTCCTGGGCGGCAGTGGCATCGGCGAGGCGATCGCCGCCAACAAGGTGGCGGGCGTGCGGGCGGCAGTGGTCACGAGCGACGAGACCGCGCGCTTGACCCGGCTCCACAACGACTCCAATGTGCTCGCCCTGGGCGGACGCACCTACCCGCACGAGGACGCGGTCCGCTGGCTGCGCATCTGGCTCGAGACGCCGTTCGAGGGCGGACGCCACATCCCGCGCCTCAGGAAGATCGCCGACTACGAGAGCGCCCACCCCCCGATCCGACCGAGGTGACCATGGCCGACCTGCGCGAACGTGACCCCGCCATCTTCGACGCCATCGCCGGCGAGCGCCGCCGGCAGAGCGAGACGCTCGAGCTGATCGCCTCGGAGAACTTCGCCAGCGAGGCGGTGCTCGAAGCACTGGGCTCGGTGATGAACAACAAGTACGCCGAGGGCCTGCCGCGCAAGCGCTACTACGGGGGCTGCGAGTACGTGGATGTTGCCGAAGAGGCGGCGCTGGAGCGTGTCGGCCGGTTGTTCGGGGCCGAGCACGCCAACGTGCAGGCGCATTCCGGGGCCTCCGCCAACCTGGCCGCGTATCTCTCGGTCGCCGAGCCCGGCAGCACGCTGCTCGGAATGAGCCTCGCCCATGGCGGGCACCTCACGCACGGGCATCCGGTCTCGTTCTCGGGCCGGCTCTTCAAAGCGGTCCAGTACGGGGTGCGCCCCGAGGACGGCCGCATCGACTATGACCAGCTCGAAACGCTCGCCCGCGAGCACCGGCCGCGCCTGATCGTCGCCGGCGCCAGCGCCTACCCGCGCGTCATCGACTTCGAGCGCTTCGCCCGCGTCGCCCAGGAGGTGGGGGCGATCCTGGTCGTGGACATGGCGCACATCGCGGGCCTGGTCGCCGCGGGTCTCCACCCGAGCCCGGTGCCGCACGCCGACCTGGTGTCGAGCACGACGCACAAGACCCTGCGCGGTCCGCGGGGCGGCTTCGTCCTGTGCCGCAAGGCGCACGCCGAGAAGCTCGACAAGGCGGTGTTTCCGATGCTCCAGGGGGGGCCGCTCATGCACGTCATCGCCGCCAAGGCGGTGTGCTTCGGCGAGGCGCTGAGCGACGGATTCCGCGCTTACCAGAAGCGCGTCGTCGAGAACGCGGCCGAACTGGCGCGCGCGCTCCAGAAGCACGGATTCGACCTGGTATCGGGCGGCACCGACAACCACCTCATGCTGGTGGATCTGCAGAAGCGCGGGCTGACCGGCAAGGTGGCCGAGGAGTCGCTCCACCGGGCGCGGATCACGGTCAACAAGAACGCCGTGCCGAACGACCCGCAGAAGCCCTGGGTGACGAGCGGCATCCGCCTCGGCACCCCGGCCCTGACCACCCGCGGGTTCGGCGCCGAGGAGATGCGGCTCATCGCCGGCTGGATCTCCCGCGTGCTGGACAGGCCCGACGACCCCGAGACCGGCCGCGCGGTCGAGCGCGAGGTGACCGAGGTGGCGGCCAAGTTCCCGCTCTTCGCCTGGGAGCCGGCGCTGCGTTAGCTTGAATGACAGGGTCGTCTATACGCGCTGGCGCGGATGAAAGTACCGGAGGAGTACAAACTTCGATGACCGGACCCGCCACCTGACGATTCGGGCGCCGATCGGCGACCACCGCCAGGAGGCGCTGCGCGAATCGCCCCGGCACCCGCAACATGCGTGCGTCGTGCGCCCCCCGCGGCCGCAACCTGCACGTCGGCCTGGGCTGCGGCCTCGAATCGGGATGCGGGCAGCCCCGTGACCGACTGCGGCGCAATGGGTTGAAGTGCGCGCGCCCCAGCGCGTTGTGGCATCAATCGTGCAGTCCAGCCCGTGGCCCGGCCGAACCCGAACCTCTCTCGCTCCTCTTGAAAGGCGCCATGCTCGACGTCCCCTTCATCCGGTCGCTCGCCATCACCTTCCCCGGGCTCTTCCCGGGGCGCGCCCTCCACCACGCCGCACTCCACGCCGCCAACGCCGGCGATGCCGGCACCGCCGAGGCCCTCTACGAGCGCGCGGCGGCGCACTACCGGATGGACATCGAGGTCGAGGCGCTGGCGCGTCTGCGTGTCCACCAGCTCGTGACCCGCGCTCGTTCGGCCGGGGACTCCGGGCGCGAGACCGAGCTGCTGCTCGAGTCCGCCCAGCGACTCGCCCGGCTCGGCGAGATCGAGTCGTTCGATCCGCCGTTCGACATGATCCCTGCGAGCGCTCTGTTCGAGACCGGCCGCGACCGCCGGTCGTCCGGCGCGGGCGACACAGGGGGATCCGGTCACACGGCGCTGCGCGAAGCGGCCTGAGAGCCTCCCGGCTCATCTTCACATCGGCTTGACGCCGCCCACGCCCCGACGATTGGCCGTCGCTCGGGGCTTCGCTATACTGCCGCCGGCTTCAGTCTCGATGGATCTGCGATGAGCCCGACGGCGGGGCGTCCCCGGCACGAGGAAGGAACCTATGACCGTGGAAACCAAGGACGCGGCGCGCCGCGTCGAGCAGGCGAGCGCGGTGCTCGCCAAGGTGCGGACCGAGGTCGCGCGCGTCATCGTCGGCCAGCACGCCATGGTGGACCGCCTGCTGGTGGGTCTTCTGACCGGCGGCCACATCCTCCTTGAAGGCGTCCCGGGCCTCGCCAAGACGCTGGCGGTCAAGAGCCTCGCCGACGCGCTCTCGCTCAAGTTCCGGCGCATCCAGTTCACGCCCGACCTGCTGCCCGCCGATCTCACCGGGACGATGATCTACAACCCGCGCGAGGGCACCTTCAGCGCCAAAAAGGGCCCGCTGTTCGCCCACCTCGTGCTGGCCGACGAGATCAACCGCGCCCCGGCCAAGGTCCAGTCCGCGCTGCTCGAGGCGATGCAGGAGCGCCAGGTCACCCTGGGCGATGAGAGCCACCCGCTCGAAGAGCCGTTCCTCGTCCTGGCCACCCAGAACCCGATCGAGCAGGAGGGGACCTACCCGCTGCCCGAGGCGCAGAGCGACCGGTTCATGCTCAAGGTGCGCATCAACTACCCCGAACGGACCGAGGAGAAGGAGATCCTGCGCCGCGCCGGGTTGTCCACCTTGCCCACGCTTACGCCCCAGGCCAGCCGCGCGGACATTATGACGGCCCGCGCGGTGCTCGCTTCGGTCTACGTGGACGACAAGATCCAGGAATACGTCATCGACCTGGTGACGGCGACCCGCAAGCCCAGGGACTATGGCCTCCCGCTCGAGAACCTGGTCGCCTACGGGGCCTCGCCTCGTGCGACGCTGTTCCTGGTGCGTGGCGCCCAGGCGCTCGCGGCGATCGACGGCCGGCCCTACGTGCTCCCGGAGGACGTCAAGGCGATTGCCCCGGACGTGCTCCGGCACCGCATCCACGTCTCGTACGAGGCGGAGGCCGAGGGTGTGGACGGCGAGGAAGTCGCGCGGCGCATCCTGGAGCAGGTGCGCGTCCCCTGATGCAGACCGCGGAGCTGCTGCGCAAGGTCCGCCGACTCGAGATCCGCAGCCGCCACCTGGTGGAAGACCTGTTCGCGGGTCACGCCGAGAGCGTGTTCAAGGGGCGCGGGATGGAGTTCGAGGAGGTCCGCCCCTACGTCCCCGGCGACGAGGTGCGCGACATCGACTGGAACGTCACCGCGCGCCTGGGCCAGCCCTACATCAAGCGGTTCGTCGAGGAGCGCGAGCTCACCGTGTTGCTGGTGCTCGACGTGTCGCGCTCGATGCGCTTCGGCACCGCCGGTCAGGAGAAGTTCGAACTGGCGGCCGAGCTGTGTGCGGTGCTGGGATTCGCCGCACTTCGCAACGACGATCGCGTCGGACTCGTCCTCGTGGGCGAGCGCGTCGAGCATTTCGTGCCGCCCGCGCGCGGTCGCAGCCACATGCTGCGGCTGCTGCGGGACGTCCTCGACGCGACGCCGCGTTCGGGGGCCACCCATCTGGGCGAGGCCGCCCGGTTCATTCTGCGGACCAGCCACCGCCGCAGTGTCGTGTTCTGGATCTCCGATTTCGAGGACACGATCGACGTGCGCGACTGGCGGGTGCTGGCGCGCCGTCACGAGCTGACAGCGATCAGCACGCGCGACCCCCGCGATGAGGCGCTGACCGCGGTCGGCTGGGTCGAGGTCGAGGATCTCGAGAGCGGCGAGCGCCGGCTGGTCAACACCTCGAGCCGGAAGGTCCGCGAGGCCTATCATGCCGAGGCGCGCGAGCGCAGGCGCGTGGTCGAGCAGGCGCTCAAGCGCTCCCAGGTCGCGCTTGTGGACGTGCGCACCGATCGCTCCTACCTTCCGGTTTTGCTGCGCTACTTCAAGGCGCGGCGACGGGGGCGGGGGCGGGGCGCGGCGTGAACGCCGCCCCGGCTGCCAGGCGACCGCGCGCGGCGACCGCCACCCTTCGCCGACTCGCGACGGTCTTGCTCACGCTCGGGCTCGCGCTCGCGCTCGGGCCGGGAGGGGCATTCGCACAGGCGCAAAGCGGAGCCTCCGGTGCCGCGAAATCCCCCGCGGTCCGGACCAGCGCGTCGCCTTACCAGGTGCGCGCCGCGGTCACCCCGGCGGTCGCCGAGCTGGGGCAGCGGGTCACCTACCAGGCCTGGGTGCGCGCCGAGCGGCCGGCGACGGCGCGCTGGCTTTCGCCCGATTCGGGCGCCGCCTTCACCTGGGGCGCGCCGCGGGTGAGCGCGGCCACCGGCTGGGTCACACCGACCGCGGATGCGTTCACCAAGGCGAAACGCAAGAAGCTCGATCCGGCGGCGCGCCACGACATCGCCGGCCAGGCGCTGTTCATCGAGATCCCGCTCCAGGCGTTCGCGCTCGGCAAGCTGCCGATCCCGGGCGTCCAGGTCGAGATCGACGATGGCCGGGGCCCCAGGATATTCCGCCTGCCGGTCGTGACCCTGGAGATCCTCCCGGTCCTGACCGCGGCCGACAGCAACGCTGACTATCGGGCGCTCCACGGCCCGCTCGCCGCCCCGTGGTGGGAGCGGGTGCCGTGGACCTGGGTGGTGCTGGGCCTTCTCACGCTGGTCACGGCATACCTGGTCTACCGCTGGCTGCGACGCCATCGCAAGACGGCGGTCGCGCCCGAGGCGCCGGTGGTGGCGCTCGATCCGCGCGCCCAGGCGCTGGCGGCGCTCGCCGCGCTGCGCGCCCAGCACCTGCCCGAGAACGGGCGGTTTGCCGAGCACGCCTTCCGTCTTGGACGCATCCTGCGACAGTTCCTCGAGTCCACGACCGGCATCACGCGGCCGGGTGACACCACGCCCGAGCTGGTCGCGCACCTGAAGACGGCGGGACTCGATCCCGAAGACCTCACGCGGTTCTCCAGCCTCCTGCGCGTCTGGGATCGGGTCAAGTTCGCGCGCGAGCCCTTCACGCTCGAGGAGGCGGTCCGGTCCGAGCGCTCGATCGAGACCTTCCTGCGCCGCCCGCAAGGGGCGGCCGAGCGGGTGGCCTGATGCGCTGGGACATGCCCTGGGCGCTGCTCGCGCTCCTCGTCCTGCCATGGCTCCTCTGGCGCGGACGCCGCCAGGTGGCGAAGTCGGCCGCCGTGCTCTGGGTGCGGGTGGGCGCCGCGTGGTCGGCGGGGGTCTCGGCGCTGCCGTTGCGGCTGGTCGGACTGCTGCCGTGGATCGCGCTCACCCTCGCGCTGCTTGCGCTCGCGCGGCCGCAGGAGGGATTGCGCCAGAGCGAGACCGAGACGCGCGGCGTGGACATCGTGCTCGCGCTCGACATCTCGCCCAGCATGCGCGCCGAGGATCTGCGCCCGCGCAACCGGCTGTTCGTGGCCAAGGCGACCGCCCGCGAATTCATCCGCCAGCGGCCGCACGATCGCATCGGGCTGGTGGCGTTCGCCGCGACCTCGTTCACCCAGTGCCCGCTCACGCTCGACCACGCGGTCCTGACCGAGCTGCTCGAGGCCATCGACTTCGGCATGGCCGAGGACGGCACGGCGATCGGCATGGGCCTCGCCACCGCGGTCGCCCGCCTCAAGGAGAGCAGGACGCCGAGCAAGGTGGTCGTCCTTCTCACCGACGGCCAGAACAACCGCGGCGCCATCGACCCGCTCACCGGAGCGGAGCTCGCGACCGCGCTCGGCGTCCGGGTTCACACCATCCTCGTGGGCCGCGGCGGCGTGGTCCCGGTGCCGGTGGACGACCCGGTGTTCGGACGCAGGGTCGAGATGGTTCGCATGGACGTGGACGAAGGGGTGCTGCGGGAGATCGCGCGTAGGACCGGCGGGCGCTTCTTCCGCGCCACCGACACCGACGAGCTGGCCGGCATCTACAGCGCGATCGACCGCCTCGAGCGTGCGCCCATCCGCTCCATCCAGTACCGCGAGTTCGTCGACCTGGGGCCGCTCCTGCTCGGGTTCGCGGCGGGGATCATGCTCCTCTATCTCCTGTGCACCACCACCTGGGCGTTCCGCCTCCCATGACCCGCGCACGCGCTCGCATCCACCCTGGCGGCGAGGGGAGGCCGGCATGAGCTTCAGCTCTCCCGCGTGGCTGTGGCTGCTCACCGCCCTGATCCCGCTGCTCCTGCTCGAGTGGCGTGCCGCGCGACGGGGCGATCAGGCGCTCGCCCGGCTGGTGGGGACGCGTCCCCAGCACGTGCTCCTGAGCCAGCGACGGCCCGGCCAGCGGCGTCTCGGGATCGCGCTGCGGGCGTCGGCGGCCGCGCTGCTCGTCATCGGGGCGTCGGGTCCCGAGTGGGGCCGCGAGGTCGTACGTCGCAGCGCCACCGGGTCCGACGTCATCCTGCTGATCGATGTCTCGGCCAGCATGGACGTGCGCGACGTGCCCCCGAGCCGGCTCGAGGAGGCGAGGCGCGAGGCGCTCGCGGTGCTCGAGCGGCTCTCCGGGAGCCGGGTGGGTGTGGTCGCCTTTGCCGGCGATGCCGTGCGGCTCTGTCCGCTCACCCTCGATCGTGGCGCCGTCCGACTGGTGCTCGAGTCGCTCAGCTCGAGCGTGGTGAGCGAGCCCGGGAGCGACCTCGGCAAGGGACTGCGCATGGCCGCGCGGATGCTCCCCGGAGGGCGTCGCAGCGAGCAGATCATCGTCCTGTGGACCGACGGTGAGGATCTCGAGCAGGGCGCGGGCGAAGCGATCGAGGAGCTGGGGCGCGCGGGATACCGTGTCCTCGCGGTCGGGGCCGGCACCCGCACGGGGGACGTCGTGCCGGCGCTGGACGATCAGGGTCGCGCGGTGGACGTGAAGCGCGACGAACAGGGCGGCCCGGTGCGCAGCCGTCTCGACGAGGAGCTGCTACGACGCCTCGCCCGGCGCACCCGCGGCGCGTACTTCGCGGCGTCGCGCCCCGGCGGCGAGCTACCGCGGCTGCTCGCCGCCCTCGGCAGCGTCTCCCGCGGCGATCGCGGTCAGCGTCTGGTCGAGCGTCCGGTACCGCGCTTCCCGTGGTTCGCAGGGGCGGCGGCGCTCCTTCTCGT
>JBKJXJ010000373.1:0-11013 GCA_046716125.1 Candidatus Eiseniibacteriota bacterium | reverse complement strand
CACGCCGTGGCGCCACAGCTCGGCGGCGTCGAGCGCGCCGGACCAGCCGCGCACCTTGCTGCGGACCAGCGGCCCCACGACCACCTTGGGCACGCTCACCGAGGTCCACGGTGTGCCCTGCAGCACGTTCCCCGCACCCTTGATGGCACGGGACAGCTTCCCCGCCCGGACGCCGACCTCGGCGAGGACGTCGGATGGCGCCCCGATGCCTGAGCCGTAGAGACCGGTCTGGACGATCATCGCCATGCGGCGGCCGCCGTTCAGCGATCCGTACACCGTCAGGTCCGCCTCGCCCCAGATCTCGAACGGGATGCGGCGCGCGTTGGGACCGGCCGGGTAGGAGCGACCATGGCGGCGCAGCTCGAGGGTCTGCTGGCGATAGTCGAGGGTCGGCGTGAAGCGGCGCAGCAGGCCGAGGCCGATGACGCCGGCGACCGGCTCGGCTCTCGGATTCACCTGCAGCGACCACTTGCGCAGGCTGGTGACGCCGGCCGGGAGGTCCGCGATCGTGACCCCGCCCAGCTCGAGGCGCGGGACCATCGCGTGCTTCACCGGGATCGACGTGCCGTTCCAGAACACGAACGACTCCGAGGCGAGCACCTTCGCGCCGGCCTGGCGGGCATAGGTCGGGTCGATGATCAGATCGTTGGCGCCGGTATCGAGCGCCATCAGCACCGACTGCCCTCCCAGCTTGACGCGCAGCAGCGGAAGCGTGTGGCCCATGGACCATCGCGCCTTGACCACGTCCGGCGCGACGGTGGTGAGGCGATAGGGCGGGGTCGTGGCCAGCATCTCGAGCATCGGCACGCGGGCCTGGTCGTTGACCAGCGGCGCCAGCTCGGCGGCGGCGGCGTAGCGGCCGAGGCGCAGGCGGGCGGCGTAAAGGTCGGCGAGCGCGCCGGGGTCGGGCGAAGGCCCGGCGGTCGCGAGGGTGAGCAGGCTCTCGGCCTCGGTCGTCCGGTCGGCGAACAGCGCCAGTTTTCCCATCCCCGCCAGCGCCGTCGCGTCGCGCGGGTGGGTCGCGAGCACGCGTTCGAACGCCGCGCGGGCCTCGGGGAAGCGCGCGAGCCTGAGCTGGGCGACCCCGAGCGAATCGAGCCGCGCGGGATCATCGCCGTGGTTCATGGTGTCGCGCAGCGCCTGGCGCAGCACGAGCTGGGCATCGCGGTAGGACGCGTCGGGCTGGAGCCACTCGGCGAGCGCGGCCGACGCCACCAGCAGGAGTGCTAAGGCGCCGACCAGCAGGCGGCGGGTCATCGCCCCGCTCCGAGGAACTTGCGGGTGGTGCGCAACATCACCTCGGCGCCGATCGCCAGGCACGCCTCGTCCACGTCGAAGCGCGGATGATGGTGTCCGTGGACCAGCCCGCGCGAGGTGTTGCGCGAACCAATGGCGATGAAGCAGCCGGGCACCTGGCGCAGGAACGCCGAGAAGTCCTCGCCGCCCATGGTGCGGATGTCGTCGCGCACGTTCGCCGGGCCCACGATCTCGGCCGCCGCCTCGCGCGCCAGGGCGGCCATCGTCGGGTCGTTCACGGTCGGCTGGTTGAACCGGTGGAAGTCGATCTCGACCGCGCAGCCGTTCGCCGCCGCAACCCCGCGCACGATGCGCTCGAAGTGTCCGGGCAGCTCGGCCCAGAGTTTCGGATCGAACACCCGCACGGTGCCGTTCATCCACGCGGTCTCGGGGATGATGTTGAACGCCGTGCCGGCGCGCAGCTGGGTCACGCTCACCACCACCTCGGCGAACGGCGAGGCGCTGCGGCTGGCGATGGTCTGGAGCGCGGTCACCATCTGGGCCAGGCACACGACCGGATCCACGCCCAGCTGCGGCATGGCGGCGTGCGCGCCCTTGCCCTTCACGGTGACGGTGAACTCGTCCACCGCCGCCATGAACGGTCCCGGCGTCACCCCCACCAGCCCCAGGTCCAGGTCCTGCCAGACGTGCAGACCGAACGCCGCGTCCGGCCGCGGATCGTCGAGCGCCCCTTCGGCGATCATGGTCTCGGCGCCGCCGCCGCATTCCTCGGCGGGCTGGAAGCACAGTTTGACCGCACCGGACAGGTCGCGCGCCTCGCCGACCAACTCCTTCGCCACGCCGAGCAGGATCGAGGTGTGGCAATCGTGACCGCACGCGTGCATCTTGCCGTCCACGCGCGAGCGGTAGGGCGTGTCGTTCTCCTCGTGGATCGGGAGCGCGTCCATGTCGGCGCGCAGGAGCACGGTCTTCCCCGGCCGGGCGCCGCGCACGGTGGCGAGCACGCCGGTCTTGGCGACCCCGGTGCGCACATCGAGCCCGAGGGCGCGCAGACGCTCGGCGACGACGCCTGAGGTGCGCACCTCCTCGAACGCGGTCTCGGGGTGCTGGTGCAGATCGCGGCGCACCGCGACCAGCTCTTTCACGGTGTCTTCGGCGAGGGTCTGGACCAGCGTCTTCATGTCGGACCTCGTGAGGTTGGGTGAGTCACCGGCGTCCCGTGACCACCCAGGCGAACCCGGGGACACGAATGACCGGACCGGACCGGAAGCGACGGATGCCTCGCGCAAAACGTGCGCGCATCCGCTCCTGGTCCCGGCGTGATAGTGACAGATAGAGGTCGCGCAAAGGATTCGGATAGCCGAGCTGCATGGCGAGGAACTCCTCCTCGCTTCCGTAGACGTAGGGCGCCCTGACCCCGACGGACGTGACGGCCTTGAATCCCGCCTGCCGCATCATACCCGCAAGGGCGCCGCGGCGACCCAACCTGAGCGGATGCGGCCCGCTTTCCGGACTGGGCGGCGGCTCCTTCATGAAAGGCCGGGTGGCGTCGACCGAGAGCCGGGAGATCGGATTCCGGCTCATCGGCCCCCACACGGCGAACGCCGCGCGGCCGCCGGGGCGCAGCGCGGCGCGGAGCGTGATGAGCGCGCGCGGGATGTCGGCGACGAACATGAGACCGAAGCGCGAGACGACGCCGTGATACCGCGCGGCCGGGAGGCGGGCGCGCCCCACGTCCGCGGCGCGGAACCGGGCGTTGGTGACGCCGTGTTGTCGCGCCCGCAGCCGCGCGACCGCCAGCATCTGCGGGGAGATGTCGAGACCGGTCACCGTCCCGCGCGGGGCGACGAGCTGCGCGAAGGCGAGCGAAGGCTCGCCCGAGCCGCAACCGACATCGAGGATGTGCTGGCCGGGTTTAAGCCGCAGAGCGCGGGACAGCGCCGGATTCACGGCGGCGAGCGAGTACATGAGCTGGGGCTCGAACCGCTCCCAGCGCAATGTCGCGCGGTCCCAGTACGCGGCTGTCGCTGCGGCGGGAGGCTTGAGCGTCGGGGTGCGGCCCACTGTGTTCCACCTCCCAGCAGAAGGGCCGGCGCGCGACGGCGCCCCCACGGGACGAACCCGCCGCGAAACGCGACGGGCGGACCGGGCTCCCCCGGTCCGCCCGCTGCGACCCTACCGTCTCGTGGTGTCGGGCGGCGCCGACGTCGTCGTGTCGCGGGGCGCCGACTCGTTGATCTGCAACAGCCGGCGGCGCTCCACCTCGCGCCGCAGCACGTCCTTGTTGAGCACCACGAACTCGACCCGGCGGTTCTTGGCCCAGTTGAGCGCGCTGGTGTTGGGCACCAGCGGCCTGCCCTCGCCGTATCCCTTGACCGAGAACTGCTCGGCTTTCAGCGTGGGGAAGCGGCGCGTGAGATAGGCGAGCACCGAGCCGGCGCGGGCGTTGCTCAAATTCAGGTTGTAGGCGTCCGAGCCGCGCGCATCGGTGTGACCGCCGACCTCAATCCGGAGCTCCGGCCACTTGCCCAGCACCTGGCCGACGACGTCCAGGATCGGGTACGAGTCGGGCAACAGGTCGGCCTTCGCGGTCTCGAAGTTGATGTTCTGGAGCCGGATCATGCCGGTGTCGAGCAGCTCGGTCTCGCGCTCGATCAGCTCGATCGGGCAGCCGTCCCCGTCCACCTTGAGACCGGGGGTCGTGTCGGGGCACTTGTCGCGGCCGTCGCAGACGCCGTCCCCGTCGCTATCGCTCGGGCAGCCCTTCTCGTCCACCGTGCAGCCCTTCGGCGTGTCGGCGCACTGGTCGAGGCCGTCGAGCACGCGGTCGCCGTCGCCGTCCCTGGGACAGCCGGTGGCGTCCACTGTGGCGCCCTTGGGCGTGTCGGCGCAGGCGTCCACGCCGTCGCAGACGCCGTCACCGTCGGCGTCGGTCGGGCAGCCCTTCGCATCCACCGTGCAGCCCTTAGGCGTCGCTTCGCACTGGTCGATGCCGTCGAAGACCTTGTCACCGTCGGTGTCTTGCGGGCAGCCGTCGGCATCCACGCGGGCGCCGGCCGGCGTGGCCGGGCACTTGTCGCGCCTGTCGGGCACGCCGTCGCCGTCGGTGTCGCGCGCGGTCGCGCCCAGCGCCACGGTGAGGCCGGCGCCGATCGTGACGTAGTCCAGGCTCTGCTGGAACGAGTACTTCGGGAGGTAGTGGATGTTGCGCGCTTCGACGCGCAATCCGACCGCGTCGGTCAGCCAAAGACGCAGGCCGCCCGCGAGGTCGAGCGTCCCCTGATCCAGCTTGGTGCCGCCCGAGGGCGTCAGGCGCGCAGCGCCGGCCCCCACCGAGAGGAACGGTCCGCCCACCCGGCGGGCCAGGGGCGTCAGAAGCAGGTTGACCGACGCGTGGACGAAGTTGACGTCCTGAGCGCCCGGCCCGAGGTCTTCCGAGGTCGGCGTCACGCCCCCGGCAAGCTCGATCCCCCCCCACCAGCGCGGCAGCCAGGCGAGCCGCGCGCCGACGTGGACCGCGTCGCGCAGCGCCGCACCGCTCACCCTCTTCGCGTTGGGGTCGAAGAGGGTGAAACCGCCGAACGGGGTGATCTCGACGTGTGAGCCGACCGGCTCGGCCGCGACCTGGCCCGCCGTCACGAGAGCGGCCAGAGCCAGGGTCAGGACAGGGGTACGCGGGCGCAAAGAACCTCCTCCATTGAGATCGGGCCCCGCTGCGAATAGGGGCCGGCACGGTCGTTCATCAGCGTAACGCGTCGGGACATTAGCGGGAGGACTGGTGGGGGGGCAAGGCGACGAATGAGCGCTTCCTTCAAGCGTGGCGAGCGGCTAAATTCGTCAGCCGCGCCTCCCGGCGCCCGTGACTCCAGCCGCCGCCGAACGCACCGTACCGCGCACCGAGATCCTGGAGACCCCGTGAACCCCTTGCGACCCGTGCTGACCCTCGTCTTCACCGCGAGCCTCGCCATTGCCGCGCACACCCCCGCGGCAGCCCAGCGGTCCTGCGGCACCGCGGCTCCGTCCCCGGCGCAACTCGAGCAGATGCGCGGGCTCGTGGGCGACGGGGCGGACCAATCGTCCGCCGGGTGCACCGGCACGATCGTGGTCGCCTTCCACGTCCTCCACGACGGGCCGCTCGGACTGCTCACCCAGGCGCAGGTGGATGCGCAGATCCAGGAGCTCAACGCCAACTTCGCCCCTCGGGGATACCGGTTCACGCTCGGCCAGGTGGACTTCACCGACAACGCGGCGTGGTTTAATTTACAGACCTACGCCGACGAGGTCGCGATCAAGTCCGCGCTCGCCCTCTACCCGGCGCAGACGCTCAACATCTATTCGTGCATGCCGTACGGCTATCTCGGCTTCGCCTACTACCCCTGGACGTTCCCCGAGACCAGCTTCGAACACTGCGTGTTCATCGACTACCGCACGCTTCCGGGCGGGTCGCTCGTCCCCTTCGATCTCGGCCGCACTGCGTCTCACGAGGTTGGGCACTACCTGGGCCTGCTCCACACCTTCGAGGGCGGCTGCGGCGGCTCGGGCGACCTGGTCCTCGACACGCCGGCGGAGCTGACGCCGACGAGCGGCTGTCCGATCGGGAAGGACACGTGCGTCAGCCCGGGTCTGGACCCGATCCAGAACTACATGGATTACTCGGACGACGCCTGCTACACCGAGTTCACCGCCGGGCAGGGGGCGCTGATGTGCCAGATGGTGAGCGCCTACCGGCCGAGCCTGTTCGCGACCGGTCCGACACCGGTGAAGCGCGAGGGCTGGGGGAGGCTCAAGGCGCGGTACCGGTGATCTCAGACACAGACTAAATCACTTTACTTGATTCGGAATTAGCGGCATTCAGTTGGCCATTGAACTCGTGAGACCTCACCTGTACTCCTGGGGGTGTTCTAAGCCAACCCAGGGACAAGGAGGTCTCACGATGACTGCCAGACTGTCGTTGCATCGCACCACCCGCCGGCGGCTCGAGAAACTCGATCGCAAGCGGCCGGACGGGGACACGAGGGTGCGCATCCGGGTGATCCTGAAAGTGGCCTCGGGATTGAGCTGCAACGCGGCCGCCCGCAAGGTGGGCTGCGTGCCCTCGACCGCCGTGCGCACGGTAGCGCGATTCGCTCGAGAAGGGGAAGCGAGTTTGATGGATCATCGGAGCGACAACGGGGCGCGCAAGATCGCCGCCGCCGCATTGATCCGCGTCCGCGCGATCCTGGCCGGGAGTCCTGAGGACCACGGCTTCGAGCGCCCGACCTGGACGCTCGAGATCCTGCGCGCGGTCATCGGTCAGGTGGTCGGCGTGCTGCTCTCGGTCACGCACGTGTGGCGGCTGGTTCGACGAGTGGGAGCGCGCTGGGGACGACCGCGGCCCATCGTGGCGTGTCCGTGGAAGGCCCGGCGACGGCAGCGGCGCATCGCGGCACTCCAGCGGCTGGCGGCTTCGGCCAGCGACGAGCACGTAGTGGTCTACGCCGACGAGGTCGACATCCATCTGAACCCGAAGCTCGGACCGGACTGGATGTTGCCCGGGATCCAACGTCTGGTGCTCACCCCCGGCAACAACGAGAAGCACTACCTGGCCGGTGCGTTCGAGCCACGGCACGGGCGACTGGTCTACGTCGAGGGCGACCGGAAGGTCAGTTGGCTGTTCATGAACCTGCTGCGGGCGCTGCTCGAGGCCTATCGGTCGGCCAAGACGATTCACGTGATCCTCGACAACTTCATCATCCACAAGAGCCGGATGACCCGAGCGTGGCTGGCCGAGTTCGGGGCGAGGATCCAGCTGCACTTTCTGCCGCCGTACTGTCCCGACGAGAACCGGATCGAGCGGATCTGGCTCGACCTGCACGCCAACGTGACGCGCAACCATCGGCAGAAGACCATCGATGCCCTGCTGGGCCGGGTCCACGGCTACCTCACCGAACGCTTCGACACCCAGCGACGGGTCCTGCTCGTCGCCTGATGCTGAATCAGGGAAAGTCATTTAGAACACCGCCTGCAGCTGCACGAACCCCTTGTCGTGCACGGCCCACACGTCGCAGGACTTCCTGGTCCAGCTCGATCTCGCATTGTCAGAGTCATCCTCCAATAGTCCTTCGCGTAGGGGGCCGGCTCGGTCGTTCATCGGCGCATGGCGCCGGGTCATTGGCGGGCGGGAAGGTGCGGGGGGAGCGTGGCGCGCAGGGTCCGGTAGCGCTCGCCGTGGAGCGGGTAGCGCAGCAGCGCCGCGATCACCACCACCGAAGCCACGATGGGGAGCAGCGCTATCAGGGCCCGGATGCCGAACAGGGCGGCTGGCGGCTGGGTCGGGTAGAGGTTGTCCGGCGATGAGCCCACATATCGGGTGAAGTGCAGGATCGCTCCCGTGGCCAAACCCTGCAAGGTGAACGCGAAACGGATGACGAAGCCGTTGATCCCGAAGTACATCCCTTCGCGGCGCCTGCCGGTCATGGTCTCGTCCTCGTCGATCACGTCGGCGATGAGCAGATCGGGACAGACGAGCAGCCCGGCGAGGCTGAGACCTGCCAGCGACATCGCCGCCACGCCCTGGACGAAGTCGCGGGCGAAGAACACGCCGAGCATGGACGCGGCGAACGTGGTCTGGGAGACCAGCCAGGCACGCCGCCCGCCGAAACCCCGGGCCAGCGCCGTCCAGGCCGGCAGGGCGGGCAGAGCCATGATGAAGGCCATGCCCAGCAGCAGCGAGTTCTGCATCCCGGGCTCCAGCGTCACGCCCAGGACCGTGACCGGCGCCTGGATGAGGAGCACGTACTTGGCCCAGAACGGGACGGACGCCGTGAGCATGCAGTAGATGAATTCCTTGTGCAGGTTGGCGAGCAGGAACCAGCGGAACGGATGGCTGCGGTAGGAGGCCCGCAGGCTCGGGCCAAGCCCAAGCGGCCGGCCCAGGCGCTCGGGCGGCGGCTCGCGGATGCCGAGCAGCGCCAGTCCGAACGTCAGTGAGGTGATCACCGCGAGCAGCAGGGCCATGGATCCGCGCCCGCTCCAGTCGCTGCCGACGAGGATGGGCGGCAGCGCGACGCCGATGAGCAGGCCCAGCACTGAGAAGAGCTGCCGCCATCCGGACACCGTGGCGCGCTCGCGCGGCTCAGGGAACATCTCCGGGAAGAGCGCGCTCCAGTTCATGACGACGATCGTCCACAGCAGGTCGAAGACCAGGACGGCGCCCATGAAGTAGGCGAACAGCGGCATCTGCCCGCCGCGGACCAGCGGCGAGGGTGGCACCCAGAGCAGGTAGAACATGAGCCCCAACGGGATGAAGGCGCCGGCGATCCACGGGGTGCGCCGCCCCCAGCGCGAGCGCGTCCGGTCTGAGAGGTGGCCCGCGAGGGGATCGTTGATGGCGTTCCAGATGCCGTACAGACTCCAGCCGAGGCCCACCAGCGAGGCCTTGAGTCCGAGGATGTCGACATAGAGGAATTGGATGTAGGTACCGAAGGCCTGATAGGACAGGGCCACGCCGAGCGATCCCGAGGCGTAGAGCAGCCGCTGTCCGTGGGGCAGTCTCATCCGATGGCTCCTCGGCCCGCCCTCACCGCGCTCCGTCCCAGCCCATTCCCACCGTGACGTGGAGGGCCACGTTCGGCACCCGGGCGTGACCGCGTGCCACCGGCATGCGCGCGTACGAAGTCGTGACCCGCGCCTCGGCCGCCGGATAGAGACCGCACCGACGAGCCGGCAGCCAGGATGCCAGGGCGCCGACGGTGAGACCCGACAGGTAGTAGCCGCTCCGGAACAGACCGCCGCGCTCGGCCAGACGCTGGCCTCGCACCTCGCTCTCCGGATGCGCGATCACCAGCCCGGCCCCCAGGCCATAGCGCCGCCCGCGGTGCTCCGCCAGGCGGTGCAGCATAAGGAGATTGTAACCATGGGACACAGCGAAACTCTGGACCGGGTCGGGCGGATCGACCAGGTAGAGCTTGTGATGGGTCAGGTCCAACGCCCAGCCACGGTCGCCCTCCCGGTTGACGAGTCGACCAACGTAGTAGAGAGGCAGCTCGAGGGCCCTGGTGTTCCAGCGCGAGCGGAAGGCCAGATCGTCGTGTCCATCCTGCCGGATCATGAGCGGCAGGGGCAGGTTCAAAGCCCCGCCGAGGTGGAACTCGACGGCCCAGCGACCGCCCGCATCGGCCCCGGCCGGGCCCGCCCACAGGAAGGTGAGCCCGACCAGAACGGCCGGTATCATCGCGCCGATCATGACTGACAGCTCCGGACAGGATGAATCTGGCCACCCGTTCACAAGTGCCGCGTGGCGAGGTTGCAACCGTTCAGGATAGAGCCAAGGCTGCGGCCGCAGAAGCGTGCGTCGAATCCGTCCGGGGGCTGCCGCGCGCGCGGGAGCGACTCCCCGCGCCAAACGGCCCGCCCGGGGCTATGCTGAAGCCGATGAAGGCCCTCGATCTCTGCGTCATCCTCCTCGCCCTGGCGCCGCTCGTCGGCGCCGTCAGGGCCGCCGCGCCCGACGCCGAGAGGGATTTCCGCGCGCGTCGGATGGCGCTGGTCAGCGACATCGAGGCCCATGGCGTGCGCGACTCCGCCACGCTCGATGCCATGCGGCGCGTGTTGCGCCACGAGTTCGTGCTCCCGAGCGACCGCGACCAGGCCTACGGCGACCATCCGCTTCCGATCGGGCACGGCCAGACCATCTCCCAGCCCTACATCGTCGCCTACATGACCGAGGTGCTGCGCCCCCGGCCGGGGTTGAAGGTGCTCGAGGTGGGGACGGGCTCGGGCTACCAGGCCGCGGTGCTGGCACAGATCGGCTGCGCGGTCCGCTCCATCGAGATCTTCAAACCGCTCGCCGACAGCGCGCGCGCGCGGCTGGGCCGCCTCGGCTACCGGGACGTGGTGGTGCGCCACGGCGACGGGCACTTCGGCTGGCCGGACGAGGCGCCGTTCGACGCCGTGATCGTGACCGCCGCGGCCGGCTACATCCCGCCCAAACTGGTGGAGCAACTCAGGCCGGGAGGCCGCATGGTGATCCCGGTCGGGAGCGTGTACGGCGTGCAGAGCCTGGTGCTGGTGGACAAGGACCGCGACGGGCGCCTGCGCACCCGCAACCTGCTGCCGGTGCGGTTCGTGCCGATGCTGAAGGGGCGGCGCTGAGCGCCGTGCCTCGGCCCTCCCCGCATGTGTCGGCCGCCCCGGAGGGCGTGGACACCGCCCGCGCGCTGCGCGGACGCCCGCTCGCCGTAGCGCTCCTGTCGGCCGCGACCCTCGCTTACCAGATCCTGCTCGTGCGGGCGTTCGCCATCGAGTACTTCCACCACCTCGCCCACCTGGCGATCGGGTTGGCGATGCTGGGATTCGGCGCCGCCGGCGTGCTGCTGGTGCGCGGCGGCCCGCGGCGGGTGGCGGCGGAGCGCGGGTTCGTGTGGACGAGCGCGCTGACCGCGCTGGCGCTGATCGCGAACCCGGTCCTGGTCGGCCGGATCAGGCTCGATCCCACGCGGCTGGTGTGGGACGCGGCCGAGTGGCCTCGGCTCGCAGCAGTGGTGACGGTGCTGACGGTCCCGTTTCTGCTCGGCGCGCTCGCCGTCCTGCTGGCGCTCCTGGCGTCGTCCGAGCGCCCGGGCCGCATCTACGGCGCGAGCTTCGTCGGCTCGGGCCTGGGGGCGGCGCTGGCGCTGGCGGCGATGTGGGGGTTCACGCCCGGGCGGTCGCTCGCTGTGCCGGCGGTGCTCGCGGCGCTGGGCAGCGCGTGCGCGGCGCTCGGCGCGGGTCGGCGAC
>JBKJXJ010000372.1:0-6944 GCA_046716125.1 Candidatus Eiseniibacteriota bacterium | reverse complement strand
GTGTTCTCGGGTCTGGTCCACGCCGGGCATCAGCGTTCGCGTGGCGACTTCCGGTATCCCGACGACAACGGCACGCCGTTCAACCTCGAGGACGACAGCCTGAGCGAGCGCGTGAACAACCGGTTCGCCGCCACCTCGCTGCTGGGGAGCGCGACGTGGCAGGCGGCGCACGGCTGGACGGTATGCGCGCGTGCCGACCGGTTCGAGAAGGAGCAGGGCGTCCCGGGCCTGGGCGCGGTCCCGGCCGTCGCGACCCACCTCGGATTCACCCGCGGGCTTGGCCGGCTCGGCGTCTCGCGTGAGGGGGCCGGCGCGCGGCCCGGCGTGCGGATCGCGGGCGGCCTGTCGCGCGAGCGCACGCGCTTCCGCGACCCCGCGGCCGAGCTCGGGCTGGGCTATCACGACACCGACGACCGGACCGGAGGGAAGGACGTCGTGCTCGACCTGAGCTGGCGCGACCTGCCGCACGGCCTCACGCTCGCGGGCGGCGGCGGGATGCGGCACGAGTGGTCGCGCACGGCCGACGCCGCCGACGGCGCCCCCGATCCACCGCCCAGCCGCCGCCTCACCGCCGCCGGCCACGCCAGCGTTCAATGGCGGCCCCGCGGCGAGCGACTCGTATTCCACCTCGCCGGCCGCCGCGACCGGCTGAGCGACCGCATCCACTGGGTGGACGGCGGCGGTATCGCCCGCGCCAGCGAGGTGCGCCGGACCCTCGAGGCGCCGCAGCTCGGCGCCCGGATGCTCCTCAAGGGCGGGCTCGACCTCCGGGCCAACCTGTCCGCCGCCCGCCGCGCTCCCGATTTCCTCGAGCTGTTCGGGAATCAGGGCAGCGTGCTCGGCAGTCCTACGCTCCGGCCGGAGCGTTCGCGCACCGCGGATGCGGGCCTCGCCTGGACGGGTCCGCCTGCCTCCCGGGTCGCGGTCACCTTCGACCTCGCCCACTTCGAGACCCGCGCCGAGGACCTCGTGGTCTACGTGCGCCACTCGCAGAGCAGTGTCCGCGCCGAGAACATCTCGCGCGCGCGCATGAGCGGCGAGGAACTGTCGCTGCGGGTCACCGTGCCCGAGGGGATCGCGTTCACCGGCGGCCTCACGCGCCTCGTGACACGCGATCAGGGTCCGGTGCCCCACTGGAACGGGCGGCGACTGCCCCTCCGGCCGGTGCTCCAGGGCTTCACACGACTCGACTGGAGCCGCGGCGGGTTCCGCGCCGTCGCCGACCTTCACTACATCGGTGACGACTACCTGGATCGCGCCAATCTTCAACGCGTCCCCGACCGGATGCTGGCCGGGGCGTCGCTTTCTTTCAGCCCCGCTGCCGGGTTGCGGTTCACCGTCGAGGGCAAGAACCTCGGCGACGACCGTGTCTCCGACGTCGGGGGTTTCCCGTTGCCCGGCCGGGCCGTGTTCGCCTCATGCGAGCTGCGGCTCGGCCCCTCGTCATCCCCCGACCGCTCACCCGGAGAACCCTGATGCGCTCGATCACCCGCCTCGCCGCCGTGTCGCTCGTCATCGCCGCGCTCATCGCCGGCTGCTCGTCGCGCACCACGCTCACGGGCCCGCCGGTCCCCGGCGAGTACACGGCGATCATCGTCACCACCGACTTCGCGACCGGAGGATTGAGCGTGATCGACGTGGCCACACGCCAGGTGTCGCCCAACGTGGCATCGGTGCACTCGGATGCCACGCTGCGCGTCTATGGCGGGCTGGTTTACGTCGTCAACCGTTTTGGGCAGGACAACATCCAGGTCATCGATCCCGCCGACGGGTATGCGACCCAGCGCCAGTTCTCGACCGGCAACGGGTCGAACCCCCAGGACATCGTGGTGGTCGCGCCGACCAAGGCCTATGTCTCCCGCCTCGGCTCCGCCGATCTCCTGATCGTGAATCCGCTCACCGGCCTCGAGCGGGGCACCATCTCGCTCGCCGGCTTCGCCGACTCCGACGGGCTGCCCGAGATGTCGCGCATGGAGCTGGTGGGCCCTTTCCTGTTCGTCGCCTGCCAGCGGCTGACCAACTTCGCGGCGACCAACACCAGCATCGTCGCGGTGATCGACATCCGCACCGACCGGCTGGTGGACCGGGAGCCGATCGTGCCCGGCATCCAGGGCATCACCCTCACCGGGCGCAACCCGCTCACCGCGTTCGCCTACGACCCGGTCGCCCACGAGCTGCTGATCGGCTGTGTCGGCGCCTACGGAGTCGCCGACGGCGGGATCGAGCGGATCGACGCGGTCAACCCCCGGAGCCTCGGGTACGCCATCACCGAGGCCGCGATCGGAGGCGATGTCGTCGACATCGCCTGGAACGGCTCGGCCCACTCGTACGCGATCGTGAACGACGCCTCGTTCAACAATCTGCTCATGAGCTGGAATCCTTCGACCGGAGCCGCGATCGACACCGTCTATGCCCCGGGCGGATTCGGTCTCCCGGACTGCGAGGTCAACAGCGTGGGCGAGCTCTACGTGTGCGACAACCGCATGACGTCGCCGGGGGTGCGCATCTACCGGACGGTCGCCGACACGCTGCTCGCCGGACCGCTCAACACCGGACTGCCGCCCTACCAGATCGCGTTCCGGTAGCGGCACGCCGCGGCGGGCGCTATGCTCGCGCGCGTTCGGGACTCTTCCGCGCCGTCGAACCCCGGAGAACGCGAATGCCCCGGTTCACCGCTCCGTACCGGCTCGTCGTCGCGCTCGCCGTCGCGCTGTCGCTCGCGCTTCCGGCGGCGTCCGCCGGCCAACCGGCCCCGCCGTCCGCCCCGCCGTCCGTCGCCGCCGCGTTGCCCGAGTCGATCAGCATCCCGGTCGCCTGGCCCGACTCGGCGACCGCCGACTCCATTGCGGTTGCGCTGTCCGCCAGGCCGAGGGACTACCTCGCCGAAGTGCGCGCCGGGTTCACGCGCCAGAACCGGGCCTACTCCGAGACCCGGACGGTGCTCGCGTTCTTCACGCCCTTCTACAACCTCATCATCGCGCTCGTCATCCTGTTCTCGGGGCTCGCCGCGGCGATGCGGAACGTCGCCCACGGGTTCGGCACGAAGCTCTACGTCCGCGTGCTGGTCTTCCTCACGCTCTACACGGTCGTGGATTTCGTCCTCGGATTCCCGCTCGCCTGCTACCGGGGCTACGCGCTCGAACATCACTACGGGCTCTCCAACCAGACGCTCGGCGCCTGGCTCGGCGAGCAGGGCAAGGACGCGGTGGTCAACGTGGCGGTCTTCGGCGTGGTGCCCATCCTCTGGCTCGCCTGGCGTGCGCTCGCACGCTGGCCGCGCCGCTGGTGGCTGCCGATCGCCGCCGGCACGCTGCCGCTGATCGTCGCCGGCACGCTCCTCCAGCCGCTCGTCATCGACCCGCTCTATAACACGTTCACGCCGCTCCGGGACCAGCATCTCAAGGAGCGGATCCTGGATCTCGCGGCGCGCGCGGAGATCCCCGGGCGCAACGTGTACGAGGTCAACAAGAGCGCCCAGACCGTGAAGTACAACGCCTATGTGAGCGGCTTCGGACCCTCACAGCGTATCGTGCTGTGGGACACGATGCTCGAGGGCATGGAACAGGACGAGATCCTTTTCGTGATGGGCCACGAGATGGGGCACTACCGGCTGGGGCACATCTGGAAGGGGATCGGCATGTACTCGATCCTGAGCTTCCTGTTCTTCTTCGTGGTCTCGCGGCTGGCCGGCTGGGCGGTGGCGAAGTTCGGTCCGCTCTGGGGGTTCACGGATCTCGGTGACGTGGCGGCGATGCCGCTCCTCGCCGCGGTCATGAGCCTGGTCGCGGTGGCGGCCCAGCCCGCCATCAACGGGTTCTCGCGGGCGATCGAGCATGAAGCGGACGTGTTCGCCGTGGAGGTGACGCGCGATAACGACGCGGGTGCCCGCGCCTATCTCAAACTGGGCTCGCAGAACCGCTCGAATCCGGAGCCCTCGAGGTTCGTGAAGCTGTTCCTCTACACCCACCCGCCGCTGATCGAGCGCATCCGGTTCACGCTCGAATACCGGCCGTGGGAGGAAGGAGAGTCGAACCTGTACTTCACGGGGAGGCCCGCCTCGCCCTGACGCCCTACCGCTTGGGCCTCCCGCCCCACCAGAGCGCGAACATCGCCAGCGCGTAGAGCATCTGCGAGCGGTCGGCGCGCCCGGCGCGGTGCTCGGCGAACAGGGCGGCCACCGCAGTCGAATCCAGCACGCGCGCATCGACCGCGCCCGAGTCGCGCCACACCGTTTCGGCGTAACGGCCGAGGTCGCCGCGCACCCAGCCGGAGAGCGGGATCGCGAACCCCTGCTTGGGGCGATCGAGCACGCCCGGCGGCAGCCAATCGGCGATGGCGCGGCGCACGAGGTACTTCCCGGTCACGCCCCGGAGCTTCAGATCCACCGGGACGGCGGCCGCCCAGTCCACGAACGTGTGGGCGAGGAACGGGACCCGCACCTCGAGCGAGTGGGCCATGCTGGCCCGATCCACCTTGGTGAGCATGTCGTCCGGGAGCCGGACGACGGTGTCGGCGTAGAGCAGGTTCTCGACCGGATCGCGCGAGACCGGTTGCGGGAAGTGCTCCGCCGCCAGCCGCGCCAGCTCGTCGTCGCGGTCGAGGCGGGCGCTGAACTCCGGATGGTAGAGGCGCGCCCGCACGTCGCGCGGAGCGATCTGGTACTTGGAGAAGAAGCGCTGGAACGTGTCGGGCAGCAACGCGTCGCCCTGCACCTTGCGCAGGCGCTGCCGCAGGTGGTTCCAGCGTTCGATGGGCAGCGGCGGGAGCGCGTGGACGACGCCGGTCAGCGCGCGCAGGGGGCCCGGCCAGCGGGCGAACCGCTCGACCATGCGCTCGTTCAGGTGGCGCTCGTAGCCCGCGAACAGCTCGTCGCCGCCGTCGCCCGAGAGCGCGACCGTCACCTGCTCGCGCGCGAGACGCGAGACGTACCAGGTCGGGATGGCCGAGGGGTCGGCGAACGGCTCGTCGTAGCAGCGCGCGAGCCCGGGCAGGATGGCGGCCGCTTCTTCGAGCTCGACCAGGCGCCGGGTATGAAGGCAGCCGAGATGCTCCGCGACCCGCGCGGCGCAGCTCGATTCGTCGTAGCGCCGGTCGTCGAATCCGATCGTGAACGTGCGCACCGGGCCGCCGCCCGCGCGGCTCATCGCCGCGACGACGGCGGAGGAATCCACGCCTCCCGAGAGGAACGCCCCGAGCGGCACGTCGGCGAGCAGGTGTCGCTGGACGGTGGCGGTGAAGGTCGCGCGGAAGCGCTCGATCCACTCCGCCTCGCTCGCGACCGGCGCGGGGCGATAGGCGAAGCGCCAGAACCGTTCGATGCGAGGGGCGCCCTCAGGACCCAGCGTGAGCACGCTCCCCGGAGGCAGCTTCATCACCTCGTCGTAGATCGAATGCGGCGCCAGCGTGTGACCGAACGCGAAGAAGGCGTCGATCGAGGCCGCGCGTGGGGTGAAGGCGAGGCCCGGGACCGGCACCAGGGCTTTCAGCTCGGAACCGAACGCCAGCCCACCACCCTGGACGGTGTAGTAGAGCGGTTTGATGCCGAGCGGGTCGCGGGCGAGGCGCAGCGTCCGTGTCGCACGGTCCCAGATCGCGACCGTGAACATGCCTTCCAGCCGCGCCCAGACCTCGTCCTGCCACTGGGCGAACCCGCGCAGGATGGCCTCGGTGTCCGAGCGCGTGCGGAAGCGGTGGCCTGCCGCTTCGAGATCGCGCTGGAGCTCCTTGAAGTTGAAGATCTCGCCGTTGAAGACGAGGGCGTAGCGGCCGTCGTCGCTGGTCATGGGCTGATGGCCGCCGGCGACGTCGATGATGCTGAGCCTGCGCATGCCGAAGCCGAAGTCGCCGTCGGTGTGAAGGCCCTGATCGTCAGGTCCGCGGTGGAGGATGGTGGCGCATTGCGCCTCGAGCACCGCCGCGTCCACCGGGATGCCGCCGCGGCGATACCAGCCGCAGATGCCGCACATTCAGGCCGGCCCTCGCAGCAGGATCGCCCGTTCGTACACCGCGAGGATGCGGCGGGCGACGACGGACATCTCGAGATCCGCCACCTTCTCGCGCCCGTTGGACCGGCCGCCCGCGGCCAGCACGTCCTCGACCGCCGCGACGAACGCCTCGGGCCGGCGCTCGACCACGGCGCCCGGGGTGACACCCGCCAGACGTTCGGGGCAGTCGCCCACCGGGGCCGCCACCACGGGCAGGCGCGCCGCCAGCGCCTCCTTGACCATGTTGGGCGAGCCTTCCTGGAAGGAGGGGAGCAGGAGGACATCGGCCGCACTCATCGCCACCGCCACCTCCTCCTGCGGCCGGCCGTGGAACACGACCAGCCGGACCTCGCGCCCGCGCGCCTTGAGCGCGGCCTCGACCGCCTGGGCGAGCGGCCAGTTCTTGCGTGGCTCATCGGGCGGCCCGGCGAACAGGAGCACCGAGCCCGCGAGCGGCCAGCCGAGCCGCGCGCGCGCCTCGTCGCGCGGGATGGTCTTGAAGCGCGAGAGGTCCACGCCGTTCGGGATCACCTCGACCTGGGCGATCTCCTTGATCTTGCGGCGCATCTCCTGGGATTTCACGATGACCGCATCGGCGCGCCTGGCGGCCAGGCGCGAGACGTTCACGAGCCAGCGGCTTTTCGGGGTGATGCGGCCCTGGGCGTCGGGGCGTCCGAGCAGATCGTCGCCACAGAACGACACCACGAGCGGCACGTCCCTAACGCCCACCGCCGCCGCGCCCGAGAGCCCGTAGTGGGCGTGCACGAGTTCGGCGCCGGCGCGGCGTGCGAGCACCGGCACCTCGCGCATCGCATGCGCGTAGCGGGCGGTGTTCTTCCAGCCTTCGATCTCGTAGATCGTGTTCTCGACGCCCAGCGCCGTGAGCGATTCCACCTGCGAGCGGACGAACGCGCCCCAGTGGGGCCGCGCGGCCGAGGGGTACATGTTGGTCACGACGAA
>JBKJXJ010000371.1:0-3145 GCA_046716125.1 Candidatus Eiseniibacteriota bacterium | reverse complement strand
GATCGTCGCCGTTCGGCTGGTGCGACACCTCGCCGACCCGGGATCCGTTCGCGGCCGCTCCCATCCCCGGCTCGGGGAATCCGTCGCTTAGCGACAGTGCGGCGCGGGAGCGGACCCGCGCGAGCTCGCCAGCGGGGAACCAGGCGGCCGGCAGCTTGAAATAGGCTTCCCTGAAGATCGACACGTCGGCTCCCTCGTCCGTCAGGATCACGAGGCTGGTCGGCAGGCCGAGCGACCGCCAGTAGGCGTGGGCCGCCCGCGCGCGCTTCACGGTCGCCGCCGGCGCTCCTGCTTCGACCATCACGACCGGATCGAGAAGCGGGAACCTGCGCTCCGCATCGGACGGGGCGCCGGCGGCGGCCGATCCGGCCGGCGTCGTGCGAAGCGTCGGGTCCCCGTACAACATCGCCGCGGCCAGACGCTCGAAGTGCTCGCAGTCCCGCGCGCTCAGGCCCTCGGTCAGCCGGTAGGCAGCGACGGCCGATATGGACTTGCGCGAGTCGTCGAGCGCTCCGTCGCCGCTCAGACTCCGGACGATCGAGAGCGCCTGGTCTCGATTCGACCCCGCTCCAAGCAGCAGGTCCAGCCGCGCGGTCGCGCCCGGGGCCAGCGCTACGGTCCGACGCAGTGCGAACGCCGGATCGAGGACATCCCCGGTGGTGCCCGAGAGCGGAGTGCTCGAGACCAGCGCCAGCGGCGCGTCGGGACCGCGCCCACGGCCCAGGAACCGGCCCCGGTCCGTCTCGTGGCTCAGGAGCCCCTCGCCGCGCGCGGCGTGCACCAGCCAAGGATGGCGCTCGCCCTCGCCCCGCGGCCGGCGCCGGGCCACCAGCACCTCCTGGTCCGCAAGGAACTCGGTCTGGACGAACAGCTTCGAGAAGCCCGGGTGCGCGGCGTGATGGCCCGGATCGTGGAGGACGATCTCGAGGTAGCTGGTCACGTCGAGCGTGCGGGGGCGGTCGGTCAGATTTCGCAGGGTGATGCGTCGGCACTCGACCGGAAGGCGCACGTCCACCCAGACCTCCATCTGGCTGGCGATGCCGTGGTCATGTCGGGTGAACGCGATCGTGCCCGGTCCGTGCTCGACCTCGTATCGGTCCGGCGCGGCCGGGACCGGACGATCCCCGACCGACCAGAACCGCCCGTCCGCGAGATCCCGGACGTAGACGAACCACCCGTCGCCATCCTCGATCCGGTCGCCCCGCCAGGCGGTCAGGGCCTCGTCGTCGAACCACGCGCCCCCGGTCCCCGAGGCGGTGATGAGCGTCCGGTAGCGCCCGTTCCCGAGGACGCGGCCGCGCGGGGTCACCGAGGCCGGCGCCGCCGGGGCCGCGCGTTCCCGGACGCGCACAGGTGGCATCAGCGCAACCGGACCACGATGCGCTCGAGAGTCGTTCCGTTCGCCTCGAAGCGGCAGCGGTAGACCCCGCTGCGCAGTGTGGCGCCGTCCAGTATCGCCTCGTGCGATCCGGCCTCCTCCACCCCGTCCACCAGCCGGGCGACCTCGCGGCCGCTCACGTCGAAGACGGTCAGCCGCACGCGCGTCGTCCGCTCGAGCTGGTAGCGGATCGTGGACCGGGAGACGATCGGATTGGGAGCCACCTCCAGGTGTCCGGTCACCTTCGCCGGCCGCGGGTCCCCGACTCCGACGACGGCGTTGAATCCGGCCAGCTGAAGCCCGGCCACGATCTCGGGGTTCTGCATGAAGCGATTCCAGACCCTGCCCGTCCGATAGTTCTCGATCATGATCGTGATCGGCCCCTGGTCGATCCCGAGGACATCCGCGCCGTACCAGTCGGGATTCACCGTGAGGTTGAACGCGTCCCGGAACCCATACGGGCCCCAGAGCACGCTCTTGTAATTGTTCCAGAGGTTCTCGATGACCGGGATGACGATCTCGGGCGCGAACGGGATCGAACTGATCGCGGCGGTCGGGGTGATGGTGCCGTTGTCGTTCTCCGCCGGCGGCGCGCCGTGCGCGAGGTAGAGCGGCAAGGGCGGCGGATCGTCCGAGGCGGTGAGCCCCCACAGGTTCGCGCCATACCCCTGAAAGCCTCCGGGGTTGGCGATGCAGTAGGCGCGCTGGGCGTAGGTGGCGCGGCGCGAGTTCTCGAAGTAGTCGATGCCGTGGCCGCTCATGTACGGATCGTTCCAGTAGCGGAAGTCCACCCAGCAGTGCGAGTACTGGTGCCCGAAGAGCGGCGCGAAGCGCAGGTAGGAGTATCCGTAGTGCGTCTCCCAGTCGTACCCGGCGGTCCAGGTGGACCAGGCGCAGCCTACGATCGGGTGGGTCGGCGAGCCGATCGCGAGCAGGTACATGATCATCGCCTCGTTGTAGCCGAACCACGCGCCGAAACCCGAGAAGCCGGACTCCGGCTTCCAGCCCATGTAGATCGCGGTGCAGCACGGCGGATTGCAGGTCTGCACGAACGTCCAGTCCACCCGGCGGTAGATCGAGTCGGCCAGCGCGCGGATCTGGATCTCGTCCGCGGTGGCGCCGTTGAAGAACTGCTTCGCGTCGAGGATCCCCGCCAGCAGCAGCGCGGTGTCGATCGTGGACAGCTCGCTGCTCCAGGTGCGCAGCCCGGTGTTCATGTCGAGAAAATGGAAATACAAGCCTTTGTACCCGCTCACCCCGGTCGTCGCCAGGCCCTGCGGCGTGTTCCAGAAGGTCTGGAGCCCGGCCAGGACCCGCGTCGCCGCGGCGGCCCGCGAGACCCAGCCGTGGTCCACCGCGATGCAGATGGCCGAGAAGCCGAAGCCGTTCGCCGCGATGCTGCACGGCGAGCCCGTCTGGCTGCGGTCGCGGATCAGGCCGTTGACGGGATTCGCCTGGTCCCAGGCGTAACGGAACGCGCCGTACTGGAGGCTGTCCAGGATGGCGTCGGTGGTCTCGAAGGTCGCGGCTCGCGCGGCGGGCACGCCCAGACAGGACGTCGCGAAGAGGAGGAGCAGGATGGACGCGAGGCGTCTATGCATGGATACGGTCTCCCGATGAGCGTGGCATGAGGTCCTAGTGCAGCATGGCGAGCGTGAATCGGTGCACGTTTCCGAGGCGTCCGTGGTTGGCCCACGCGTAGTCAATTCTATAATCGAAGGCCTCCAGCTTCCCTTTGATGCCGGTTCCGAGCGCCAGACCCTCCTC
>JBKJXJ010000370.1:0-9991 GCA_046716125.1 Candidatus Eiseniibacteriota bacterium | reverse complement strand
GCCGGGAGATGGTGATGCCCGGGGACAACGTGGACATGGAAGTGGAGTTGATCACGCCGATCGCGATGGAGGGCGGGCTGCGGTTCGCCATCCGCGAGGGCGGTCGCACCGTGGGTGCGGGCGTCGTCGGCGAGATCGTGGCGTAGGGAGCGGGCCAACGATGCTGCAGAAGATCCGGATCAAGCTGAAGTCGTACGACCACGCGACGTTGGACCAGTCGGCGTCCGAGATCGTGCGCACGGCGCGCCGCACCGGGGCTCTCACCTCGGGGCCGGTGCCGCTGCCGACCAAGAAGACCGTCTACACCGTGCTTCGCAGCCCGCACGTCGACAAGAAGTCGCGGGAGCAGTTCGAGATCCGCATTCACAAGCGGCTGATCGACATCACTCGGTCGACCGCTCAAACCATGGAAGCGCTCGAGAAGCTCGACATCCCAGCCGGTGTCGACATCGAGATCAAGACCTAGGACGCCACGATGATCGGAATCATCGGCAAGAAGATCGGCATGACCCAACTCTTCGGAGAGAAGGGTGAAGTCCTGCCGATCACCGTGATCCAGGCGGGTCCGTGCACCGTCACCGAGGTGCGGACGTCGCCGCGCGACGGCTACACCGCGGTCCAGCTCGGCTTCGGCACTAATAAGGAGTCCCGGTTCAAGCGCCCGGTGCTGGGCCAGTTCAAGAAGCGCAACCTGACCCCGGCGCGCCACCTCAAGGAGTTCCGGGTGGCCGACGCGGACGCCTACCAGGTCGGCCAAAGCCTCACGGTCGAGTTGTTCGCCAAGGGCGAGTACGTGGATATCCAGGGCGTGACCAAGGGCCGGGGGTTCGCGGGCGTGGTCAAGCGCCACAAGTTCGCGGCCGGACACGCGGGACACGGACCGACCGCCGGGAGGCAGCCCGGCTCGATCGGCGCCTCGGCGTACCCGTCGCGCGTCATCAAGGGCAAGCGGCTGCCCGGTCGCATGGGCGGCGTCAACCTGACCACCAAGAACCTCGAGGTCGTCGGCGTGGATTCGGAGCAGGCCCTGCTGCTGGTGCGCGGCGCCGTTCCCGGACCGCCCAACGGGCTCGTGTTCATCAAGAAGCGGGATGCGTGAGATGAACGCCCAAAAAAATGCCAAAACCTTCGCCAGCGACGGAAGCGTGAAGGGCACGACCGCCTTGCCGGACGAGCTGTTCGCCCAGCAGGTGCACGAGCACCTCCTGTGGCTCTCGGTGAAGCGCTATCTCGGCAACCAGCGTCAGGGCACCGCCAAGGTGAAGACGCGGGGCGAGGTCTCGGGCGGCGGCCGGAAGCCGTGGCGGCAGAAGGGCACCGGACGCGCGCGTTCGGGCTCGAATACGTCACCGTTGTGGCCGGGAGGCGGTCGCGCCTTCGGGCCCAAGCCGCGCGACTACCGCACCGAGCTGCCCAAGGCGCAGCGCCGGCAGGCCCTGGCCTCGGCGCTCTCCTACAAGGCGGGCGAGAACGCCGTCACGGTGCTCGAGTCGCTCAGCTTCGCCGCCCCCAAGACGAGCGAGATGGCGGCGACGCTGAAGAAGCTGGGCCTCACCGACACGCGCACGCTGCTGGTGCTCGGCACGGCCGACGAGAACGTCGTGCGGTCCTGCCGCAACCTGCCGAAGCTGCGCACGACGCTCGCGCACCAGGTGAACCCCTACGATCTGATGAACTGCGAGATGCTGCTCCTCACGCGTGACGGTCTCGACCGCATGACGGAGGTATTCGCGAAATGAGGGATCCCCGGACGATCGTCAGGAAGGCGCTCATCACCGAGAAGGGCACGGCGCTGCGCGAGCTGCGCAACCAGTACCACTTCGAGGTGGCGCGCGATGCGAACAAGATCGAGATCCATCGGGCGATCGAGGCCATCTTCTCGGTCAAAGTGAGTCACGTCCGCACGATGCAGATGCGCGGCAAGGTGAAGCGGCAGGGCCGCTACCTGGGCAAGCGCAGCGACTGGAAGAAGGCTGTCGTCACGCTTCTGCCCGAGCAGAAGATCGAACTGTTCGAGCAGATCTAGGCACGAGGAACCCGGACCATGGCGCTCAAGAAATTCCGACCCTACACACCGACGCGGCGGCATGCCGCGCTGCCGGACTTCTCCGAGCTGACGCGCGGGAAACCGGTCAAGGCGCTCACCGAGCGCAAGCTCAAGACCGGCGGCCGGGACAACTACGGCCACATCTCGATGCGCTGGATCGGCGGCGGACACAAGCAGCGCTACCGTCTGGTGGACTTCCGTCGCCAGAAGGACGGGGTGCCGGCCCGGGTCGCGAGCATCGAGTACGATCCGAACCGTTCGGCGCGCATCGCGCTCCTGAACTACGTCGACGGCGAGCGCCGCTACATCATCGCTCCCGACGGTCTCAAGGTCGGCGAGATGCTGCAGTCGGGACCGAACGCCGAGATCAAGCCCGGGAATTGTCTGCCGCTCAAGAACATCCCGCTCGGCACCAACCTCCACAACGTCGAGCTGTTCCCGGGCCGTAATGCCCGGGTCGCGCGCTCGGCCGGATCCTTCTGCCAGCTGATGGCGAAGGACGGCGATCACGCGCAGCTGCGGCTGCCCTCGGGCGAGGTGCGCAGCTTCCATGTGAACTGCCGCGCGGTCGTCGGGCAGGTCGGCAATCTGGACCATGAGAACGTCTCCCACGGAAAGGCCGGCCGCAACCGCTGGCTCGGCCGGCTCGGCAACGTGCGAGGCGTCGCGATGAATCCCGTCGACCATCCCATGGGCGGCGGCGAAGGCAAGTCCTCCGGCGGCCGTCATCCGTGCTCGCCGTGGGGGCAGAAGAGCAAGGGACTCAAGACCCGGAAGGCGAAGCTGAGCGACAAGCTCATCATTCGCCGACGGAAGAAATAAGAGGCGGGAGCGATGGCACGTTCGATCAAGAAGGGGCCGTACGTCGTCGACAGCCTGGTCCGCAAGATCGAGACGCTCAATCGGAGCGGCGAGAAGCGGGTGCTGAAGACCTGGGCGCGGCGCTGCACGATCCTGCCGGAATTCGTCGGCCATACGCTGGCCGTGCACAACGGCAACAAGTTCCTGCCCATCTACATCACGGAGAACATGGTCGGGCACAAGCTCGGCGAGTTCGTCCCCACCCGGGTGTTCCGCGGTCACGGCCAGCACGTGGCCGAACGCACCACGACCACCTCGGCACCACCGAAGCAGGGCTGACATGCAAGCGAAAGCGATCCTTCGTTACGTGCGGATCACCCCGCGCAAATGCAACCAGGTGCTCGCGCTCATCCGCGGCCAGGCCGTGGACCAGGCGCAGAACACCCTGCAGTTCACGCCTAAGAACGGGGCGCGCATCGTTCAGAAGGTGCTCAAGTCCGCGGTCGCCAATGCCCTCGTCGAGGGCAAGGTGCGCATCGAGGACCTGTACGTGAAAGAGGCGGTCGTGGGAGCGGGGCCGACGCTGAAGCGCTGGCTCCCGCGTGCCCAGGGGCGCGCCACGCCGATTCTGAAACGCATGAGCCACGTGTCGTTGACCGTGGCGACGAGGGAGTAGCGCATGGGGCAGAAGACACATCCGATCGGCTTGCGCCTCGGGATCGTCAAGACCTGGGACTCCCGCTGGTTCGGAAAGCGGAACTACGCGGAACTGCTCAAAGAGGACCTGCTCATCAAGCGGTACCTCAAGAAGCGGCTCTATCAGGCGGGGATCTCGCGGATCACCATCGAGCGCAAGGGCGACCGGATCACGATCGGCATCAAGACCGCGCGGCCGGGGCTGGTCATCGGACGCAAGGGCGAGCAGGTGGACAAGCTCTCCGAGGAGATGAAGTCGCTGACCAAGAAGGTCGTGCAGCTCAATATCGAGGAGATCAAGCGGGCCGACCTGGACGCGCAGCTCGTGGCGGAGCACATCGCCAAGCAGCTCGAGCAGCGCGTCTCGTTCCGCCGCGCCATGAAGAAGGCGATCGCCTCGTCGATGCGCGCCGGCGCCCAGGGGATCCGCATCGCGACCTCGGGCCGGCTCGGAGGCTCCGAGATGGCGCGCTACGAGACCTACCGCGAGGGGCGTGTGCCGCTTCATACACTGCGCGCGGATATCGATTTCGCACGGGCGACGGCATTCACACCGTACGGGACGTGCGGTGTGAAGGTTTGGATGTTCCACGGCGAGGTCCTGGACAAGCCGGCGGCCACCGCCCCGGCCGCAGCCAGGTAGGAGTCGTCCGATGTTGATGCCAAAGCGGGTCAAGTATCGCAAGCAGATGCGCGGCCGCATGTGCGGCAAGGCGTACCGGGGATCGTCCGTGGCGTTCGGCGAATTCGGCCTGATGGCGCTCGAGCCGGCGTGGGTGACCAACCGCCAGATCGAGGCGGCCCGGGTCGCGATCACGCGTGCGCTCAAGCGGGGCGGCAAGATGTGGATCCGCATCTTCCCGGACAAGCCGATCACGAAGAAGCCGGCCGAGACTCGGATGGGCAAGGGCAAGGGCGCTCCCGAAGGCTGGGTCGCGGTGGTCAAGCCCGGACGCGTGATGTTCGAGCTCGAAGGCATCTCGCGGAAGCTGGCTCAGGACGCCATGACGCTCGGGGCGTCGAAGCTGCCGATCCGCACGCGATTCGTCGAGCGCCACGAGCTGGGAGGAGATTGACCGTGCCGCACGCCAAGGCCCAGACCATGAAGGAGTTGACGCTCGAGGAGATCAAGCAGCGGGTCACCGATCTCCGGGAGGAGCTGTTCAACCTGCGCTTCCGGAACTCGATGCGCCAGCTCGACAATCCGCTGAAGATCCGCGAGGGCCGGCGGGAGATGGCGCGGCTGCTCACCGTGCTGCGCGAGAAGGAAGGCGTGAAGGCATGACGACCACAACGGAAGCGACGACGACGACGGCGACGGCGACCGACCGGAATCGCCGGAAGACCCGGGTGGGCAAGGTGGTCAGCGATCGGATGGACAAGACGATCGTCGTGTCCATCGAGCGCCTGGTGAAGCATCCGCAGTACGGCCGCTATGTGCGACGCCGCTCGAAGTTCAAGGTTCACGACGAGAAGAACGAATGCCGCATGGGCGATACCGTCCGGTTCATGGAGACGAGGCCGATCTCCAAGGACAAGCGCTGGCGTTTCGTGGAGATCGTGGAGCGGGCGAAGTAGCCGCCCTGGGAGCCGACGATGATCCAGCTTCGAACCATGGTGACGGTCGCGGACAACTCGGGCGCGAAGCGCGCCCAGTGCATCAAGGTGCTGGGTGGGCATCACCGGCGCTACGGACATCTGGGAGACATCGTCGTGGTCGCGATCAAGGACGCCATTCCCGGCGCCGGCGTGAAGAAGGGCGATGTCGCCAAGGCCGTGGTGGTCCGCGCGGTCAAAGAGGGCCGCCGCAAGGACGGGTCCTACATCCGTTTCGACGAGAACGCCGTGGTGCTCATCAACGACGACAAGGAGCCGCGCGGGACGCGCATCTTCGGCCCTGTGGCGCGCGAGCTGCGCGAGCGGGCGTTCATGAAGATCATCTCGCTGGCTCCGGAGGTGATCTAGTGGGGATCAAGATCCGCAAGGGCGACATGGTCGCGGTCATCGCCGGCGACGACAAGGGGACGATGGAGCATCCCCGTCTCGGCCGCGTGCTTTCGGTGGACGAGGTG
The DNA here is from genome assembly GCA_046716125.1 of Candidatus Eiseniibacteriota bacterium. Lineage (GTDB taxonomy): Bacteria > Eisenbacteria > RBG-16-71-46 > RBG-16-71-46 > RBG-16-71-46 > WS-11. The sequence goes on along the minus strand of JBKJXJ010000370.1, from coordinate 4,375 downwards.
AAGCAGCGGGTGGTGGTCGAGAAGGTCAACATGGTGAAGCGCCACACGAAGGCGAAGCGCCAGGGAGTCAAGAGCGGCATCGTCGAGAAGGAGGCGCCGATCCACCTCTCGAATGTGATGCTCTACGACCCCAAGTCGAAGCGGGGCACCCGGGTGCGCAGCCACACGCGGCCGGACGGCACCCGCGAGCGCATCTCGGTGGTGAGCGGGGAGACGATCGCGAAGGGCGAATAGCGGCGCTGTGGTCGCGCCGGATCCGTGGTCCCGATGCACCAGGGTCGGGGGGGCCGCGGCGATGAAGACCCTGGAGACGAGAACCCATGGCTGACGACAAGAAGAAGGGCGCGAAGTCGGCGAAGTCGACGGGTGCGGCCAAGGCCGCCCGAACGCCCGCCGTGCAACCCAAGCCGGCCAAGACGAAGCCCGCGCGCGATGCCGCCGCGGCTTCAGGCGCAGGTGAAGGCGGCGCCGCGGCCCGTCCGCACGCTCCGACCACGAAGCCGCGGTTGGCCACGCTCTATCTCGAGAAGGTGCGTCCGGCGCTGATGGAGAAGTTCGGGTACTCCAGCGTCATGCAGGCGCCCCGATTCGAGAAGATCGTCCTCAACATGGGCGTCGGCGACGCCACACAGGATGCCAAGCTCCTGGATGCCGCCGCCAACGAGTTGGGGCAGATCACCGGCCAGCGGCCGGCGATCCGCAAGGCGAAGAAGTCGATCGCGAACTTCAAGCTGCGCGAGGGCGTCGCGGTGGGCTGCGCGGTCACGCTGCGCGGGGCCCGGATGTGGGAGTTCTACGATCGCTTCATCAACGTCGCGGTGCCGCGTATCCGCGACTTCCGCGGGGTGAACCCGCGCTCGTTCGACGGGCGCGGCAACTACACCGTGGGCCTCACCGAGCAGATCATCTTCCCCGAGATCAACCTCGACAAGGTCGGGAAGATCCGGGGCATGGACGTGACCATCGTCACGAGTGCGAAGACCGATGAGGAAGGGCGCGAGCTTTTGCGGTTGATGAGCATGCCTTTTCGACTGAAGTAAGCGGGCCGACTGAAGTAAGCGGGCCGGCGGCACAGGCCGGCAACGGCAATCAGGAGAACGGATGGCCAAGAAGTCGATCATCGAGAAATGGAAGCGGGCTCCGAAGTTCAAGGTCCGCGCGTACACCCGCTGCCATCGCTGCGGGCGGCCGCGCGCGTTCCTGCGGGACTTCGGCCTGTGCCGCATCTGCTTCCGCGAGCTGGCGCTCTCCGGGCAGATCCCGGGCGTCGTCAAGTCGAGCTGGTGAGTTCCGGCCCTTCCCTGTCGGAAGGGCCAGTCGAGGCCAGGCTGCACGCATTGCGCGTGGACGCTGGCGTCAAGGGGGCATGAATGGCAGTCAGTGACCCGATCGCGGATTTTCTGACCTGCGTGCGCAACGGGATCCGCGCGAAGCATCGCAAGGTGGACGTCAACGCCTCGAGCATGAAGGCCGAGCTCGCGAAGGTCCTCCTGCGGGAGCGGTTCATCAACAACTTCAAGCTGATCGAGGACTCCAAGCAGGGAGTGCTCCGAATCTATCTCAAGTACGCCGGCGAGGATGAGAGCGTCATCACGGGGATTCGGCGCATCAGCACGCCGGGCCGCCGCGTCTATGTCCGCAAGGACGGGATCCCGCGCGTCATGGGTGGTCTCGGCACCTCGATCGTCTCGACGTCCCGCGGCATGATGACCGACCGCGAAGCCCGCGAAGCCGGGCTCGGCGGCGAGCTCGTCTGCCAGGTCTGGTAGGGGGAGCACATGTCTCGAATGGGCAAGCGGCCGGTCGGGATCCCGGGTGGGGTCACGGTGGCGGTGGCCGACAGCACGGTCCGGGTCAAGGGGCCGAAGGGCGAGCTGAGCTCCCCGGTGCTGGCCGGCACGACCGTCACGGTCGAAGGGAGTGAAGTGCGAGTGGATGCGGAGCGTAAGACCCGCAATCCGGCGTTCGGCACCATGAGGGCCCACATCGCCAACATGGTGACCGGCGTGACGGGCGGGTTCAGCAAGACGCTGGAGATCGTCGGCACCGGATACCGGGCCGCGCTGGAGGGGAAGACACTCGTGCTGCAGCTCGGCTACTCGCACCCGGTTCGTTTCGAGCCGCCCGCGGGCATCACCATCAAGGTGGAGAACCCGACCCGCGTGGTCGTCTCGGGCGCCGACAAGTGGCAGGTGGGACAGTCGTGCGCGGAGATCCGCGGCTTCCGTCCCCCCGAGCCGTACAAGGGCAAGGGCATCAAGTACGAAGGCGAGTACATCCGGCGCAAGGCCGGCAAGGCCGCCGGGACGGGCTCGTCATGAGCGGGACCCACAACAAATACGAGCGCCGCCGCATCCGGCGGTATCGCATCCGTCGTCGTGTCGTCGGTTCGACGGAGCGTCCGCGTCTGTCGGTGTTCCGCAGCTCGAAGCATATCTACGCCCAGGTCATCGATGACCTGCGCGGTGTCACCCTGGCCGCGGCATCGAGCCGGGAGGATCTCGCGGCACGGGCCGAGGGCAAGGGCAAGTCTTCGGTCAGCACGGCGGTCGGCAAGCTGCTCGCCGAGCGGGCGCGCGAGAAGGGCGTCGAGAAGGTGTGCTTCGACCGTGGCGGCTACATGTACCACGGTCGCATCAAGGCGCTCGCCGACGGCGCTCGCGCCGGCGGCCTGAATTTCTAGGAGGTTCGAGGTGCGAGGATCAGATGCACCGAAGTCCGAATTCATCGAGCGCGTGATCAACGTGAACCGTTGCGCCAAGGTCGTGAAGGGCGGCCGGCGGTTCTCGTTCAACGCGATCGTCGCGATCGGCGACCAGAAGGGCCGTGTCGGGGTCGGTCTCGGCAAGGCCAACGAAGTCGCGGACGCCATCCGCAAGGCGGGCGAGACCGCCAAGAAGACGATGTTCCAGGTGCCCGTCACGAGGTCCGGGTCGATCCCGCACCAGATCATCGGTCACTTCGGAGCGGGCGAGGTGCTCATGAAGCCCGCGAGCCCCGGAACCGGCGTCATCGCCGGCGCCGGCGTGCGCGCGGTGCTCGAGGCGGCCGGCGTCCAGAACGTGCTCACCAAGTGCCTCGGGAGCCGCAACCCGCACAACCTCGTCAAGGCGACGGTGAACGGTCTCCAGCGCCTGCGCCGTCCCTCGGACGTCGCGGCGATGCGCGGCCGGACGGTCGCGGAACTGCTCGGCAGCCCGGGAGCGAAGCCGGGAGCAAAGAATGGCACGTAGGATCCGAATCCGTCAGGTCAAGAGCGCCAGCGGGCACAAGGCCGACCAGGCCGCGACCGCGCGTGCCCTCGGCATCCGCCGGCTGCAGAAGCCGGTCGAACACAACGATACGCCCCAGATCCGGGGCATGATCTTCAAGATCCGCCACCTCGTCGAGGTGGAGGAGCTCAACTCCTAGTACGGGGAACGACCATGCGCATCGGTGATATCCATCCGGCTCCGGGCTCGACCCGTCCGTCCAAGCGTCGCGGCAAGGGTTCCGCGACCGGACTCGGCGGCACGGCCGGCAAGGGCCACAAGGGCAAGAAGGCGCGCGCGGGGGGCAGCATCCCGGCGTGGTTCGAGGGCGGTCAGATGCCGCTCCAGCGCCGCACGCCCAAGCGCGGCTTCAAGAATCCCGATCGCGTGGAGTACCAGGTGGTGCAGGTCGGACGCCTCGACAAGGCCCCGGCCGGAGCGACCGTGGATCGGGCCTGGCTCAAGGCCGCCGGGATCGTGCGGCGGCGCGGCCCGATCAAGCTGCTGAGCGGCGGCGAGCTCAAGACGGCGCTCACCATCAAGGTGGATGCCGCCAGCGAGTCCGCCCGCAAGCTCGTCGAGGCCGCCGGTGGGCGGGTCGAGCTCCCGACCGCTGAGGCCAAGGGGAACTGATGCTTCAGAAGCTGCGCGACATCTTCCAGGTCCCCGAACTCAAGCGCCGCATCCTCTTCACGCTGGCGCTGTTCGTGGTCTATCGTCTGGGCGAGCACATGCCATCGCCCGGCGTGAACGCCAAGGCGCTGGCGGGAGCGTTCCAGAGCCAGCAGGGCACGCTGTTCGGGCTCTACGACCTGTTCGTCGGCGGGGCGTTCTCGCGCGCGACGGTGTTCGCGCTCGGCATCATGCCGTATATCTCGGCGAGCATCTTCATGCAGATCGCCGGCGCCGTCTTCCCGCAGGTCGAAAAACTGCAGAAGGACGAAGAGGGCCGGAAGAAGGTGACGCAGTGGTCGCGTTATCTCACCGTCGCACTCGGGATCGTGCAGGCATACGGATTCTCGCTGTTCCTGGAGTCGGACGCATTGCAGGGTGGGGTTGCCACGCCCGGTATGGGCTGGAGAATGCAGACGACGCTGTTCTTCACGGTCGGCGCTGTATTCGTG
>JBKJXJ010000369.1:0-18714 GCA_046716125.1 Candidatus Eiseniibacteriota bacterium | reverse complement strand
GATGTTTCACGTCGGTGTAGGGCCCGAGATAGCGCGCCCCGTCCCCGCGCACATGACGGGTGACCGACAGCCGCGGGAACTCCTCCTGCACGCTCACCCGGACGTAGGGGAAACTCTTGTCGTCCTTGAGCAGGATGTTGTAGTGCGGCCGGTGCTGGCGGACGAGTGTGGCTTCCAGCAGCAGCGCCTCGACCTCGGTGTCGGTGAGGATGACGTCCAGGTCCGCGGCTTCCGCCACGAGATCGCGGTGCCGGAGCTCGGCCGGGTCATCGGCGAGGTAGTTCCGGACCCGTTGCGAGAGGCGTTTGGCCTTGCCGACATACAGCACCTTCCCGTGGGGGTCCTTGAAGAGGTAAACCCCTGGTACGGCTGGGAGATTGAGGATCTTCTCGCTCAAGAGGCTCACGGGAGGCTCCAGACACCCGGTGCGTGGTGGTGCGAATGGAACACCCTACACCCGTCCGGAGCCAACCGGCAACGGAGGTTCTTGACACCCGAACGCCCCCCACCTATGTTCGTTGGACATTCTCGAGTTGCGCTTCGCCAAGGAGGAAATGCATGCCGCATCACAAATCCGCCGCCAAGCGGGTCATCACCAACGAAAAATCCCGCCAGCGTAACGTGGCCCTCCGCAGCCGTATGCGCGCGGCCATCAAGGCGGTTCGTGAGGCGAAGACTCGCGATCAGGGGCTGACGGCCTATCGTGAGGCCGTGTCGGTCCTCGACCGGACCGCCGCCCACGGCATCATCAAGCGGGAGACCGCCAGTCGTCACAAGGGTCGCCTCGCAAAGTTCGCCGCCAAGCTGTCGGCGTAGTCTCCGCCGGTCATGCCCCGCATGACAGCCGCCGCGCTCGCTGCGTTCCTCACGATCCAGATCATCGTTCCGGCCGCCCGCGTCCACGCGCAGGCGGCCGCGCCATTCCCGGTCGTCCCGCTCGAGTCCCCGAAGGCCCGCCGCCACACCTGGGCCTACGTCACGCTGGCCGGTGGCGCGACGCTGGTGGGCCTCTCGTTCGTCTACTCCGGCAAAGCCGATCGCGCCTACGACGCCTACCTCGTGAGCACCGATCAGAACGAGATCGAGACGCTCTACGACCGCGCGCAGTCGAACGACCACCGCGCTCAGGCCGCGCTCCTGACCGGCGAGGTGCTGTTCGCCGCCGGGCTCTACCTGCGTTTCATCCGGCGTCCCGGCCCGGGCAAGGTCGCGCTGTCCTTCCAGCCTTCGCGATGCGCGCTCTCCTACCGCTTCTAGCCTGCGCCTCGCTGGCGCTCTCCGGGTGCGGTTCCCGCGAGCGCGCCAACCCTTTCGACCCGCTCAACCCCGTGACCAGCGGCCGGCCGGCGGGCTTCCTCGCGCTCGCCGGCGATCGCGAGGTGACGCTGCGCTGGAACACGGTGGCCGGAGGCGCGTTCACCGGATTTCAGATCTTCCGGCGCGGCCCCGGCGAGTCCGAGTTCACGGAGCGGACCGCTGTCCTCAGCCCCTCGCTCACGTCGTTCCGCGATTTCCCGCTCGTGAATGGCGCCGACTACGCCTATCGGCTCTACTTCGTGTTCCAGTCGGGTCTGGGAAACCGCCCGGCCGAGGACTCCGCGACCCCCGGCGCCGCAATCCCCTGGATGATCGAAGGCGCGGGCAGCGACCTGGTCCGGCTGACGCCCGACAACCGGCACGTGATGCTCCGCCGCGGCGGGAATGAAGGCAGCGTGGATGTCGCCGCCCATCCGACCAACGGCGACGTATGGGTCGCCGACCAGGGTTCCGGACGTGTCGTCATCTACCAGGCTGGCGGCGGCGTCACCGTGACCGTCCCGGGCTTCAATCAGCCGGTCTCCGTCGCGGTGGATCCCGCTGCCGCGAACGCGAGCGGATGGGTCTGCGACGTGGGGCGCGGGCGCGTCTATCACCTAAGGCGCGACGGCCAGTTGGATGCGCGGTCGCTCGGCCCGCTCAACCGGCCGGTGGACGCGGCCGTCGATCCCTCCAACGGCTTCGTCTGGGTGTGCGAGTTCAATGGCGATCGTGTCGTCTACTTCGACGACGTCGCTCAGCCCGTCTGGTCCGTCACCGTGCCGGGGCCCTCCCGCGTCGCGGTGGACAGCACGACACGCGAGGGCTGGGTGACCTCGTTCGACAACGGGACCGTGACCCGGATCTCGCCCGACGGGAGCGTGCTCGGCACCATCCCCGGCTTCATCGCCCCGCTCGGTGTGGCGGTGGATACGCGCCGCGGGCTCATCTGGATCGCCGACCCCTATGCCGGCCGGGTCACGGCGCTCGACCGGAACGGCCAGGAGGAGTTCCGGGTCACCGGCCTCGACGACGCCGGCGAGCTCTCGGTCGATCCCGGCACCGGCGAGGCCTGGGTGGCGCTTGGCGCCGACGGCTCGGTCGCCAGGATCTCGTCCACGGGCGTGGTCCTGCGCGAGCAGCGGGGATTCCGGACGCCGATCTCGATCAGCGTGGACCCGGGCGGGCGCTGATCGCCGGGCCTAGTAATTGAACCCGATCGTGAACTGGGTCCGGGGGCGCGTCGAGAAGGTCTTGAAGTCGCTTGTCGCCCAGGTGAAGTTCCAGCGGATGGCCGGGTAGTACCCGCCGCCCAGGTAGAGTCCAAAGCCGACGATCCCGAGCCGCTGGCCCCATTGCTGGCCGAACGCGTCGGCCCAGGTCCAGGCCGCACCCGCGTACGCGGCGCCGCTCACGGTCGGGAACTCCCACGGCGAGGGAACAGCGATGACCAGCCGCCGGAGCAGCGGGAAGCGGATCTCCTCCTGCACCAGGACGGTCTGCTGCCCGGACAGCGCGCGGCGCGTGACCCCGGGCAGCGAGTTGTAGCCGCCCAGGTAGAAACGCTGCGCATCCCGCCACAGGCTCGCCTGCCCCTGGATGCGCGTGGCCGAGACGATGCTGGGGATTGGCATCCGATAGTGGCGGATCTCGGCCAGCAGGGAGGCGTTGTTCCCGTCGCCGGAACCGAGGTCGCGGGTCACCCCGCCGCCCAGATAGAGCCGGCTGCCGCCGCTCGGACCCATCCCGCTCCAGCGCGCGTTGTCGTGGACCAGCGCGAGGAAGTTGGAGACCAGGTCCACCGCCCGCACGTCTCCGTTCTGGAACCGGTGGTCGGTGGCGTGACGCAGCAGGATCGAGCCCTCGAGTCGGGTGAACTTGTCGAACGGATAGCTGGCCAGCCCCACGAGGCCGACCCGCTTCTCGCGGCGGATGACGTCCAGGTCCACGTCATAGAGCTGGGTGAGCCGGAACAGTCCGACCCCGTAGTTGAGGCGCTGGGACTGGTTGATGTACGTGACGCCGCCCGCGAACCCGTCCCAGAAGTTGCCGAACCGCTCGGCGTCGTTGGAGATGAAGATGTGGAACTGCTCGTTCCCGAGCACGTCGCTGAGCGCGATCTGGCCTCCCGCCCCGGCGCCCAGCCCGGGATCGAACGCGACCCCGTTCTGCACCAGGTCGAGACCCAGCCGGCGCTGGTAGCGTTTTCCGGGGCCGTCGTGGACGACCGCGACCGGCGCCGGCGCCAGGTCCTCCTCGGGCTCGACCTGGACCGCGAGCGACTCGGGGGCGACGCGCATGCGATAGGTCTGGAACTCGACGCGCTCCTGGCCGGTGAACACCAGGCCGCGCCCGTCGGGCGTCCAGTCCGGGTCCGAGACCGGTCCCACCATGCGCGTCACCCTCGCGGTCTCGCGCGAAGGGTCGGCCGCACGCATCCACAGATCGCTCGTCCCCTCGCGGGTCGAGCGATAGACGATCCATCGGCCGTCCGGGGAGTAGACCGGCTGCCGGTCGTCGCCGCGCGGCGGTCGGCTCACCGGCTCGGGCACGCCGCCGTCGGTGGAGAGCCGATAAAGGGCGTAGCGTCCCGCGCGACCCCCGCGGTCGGAGGCGAAGACGATCCAGCTTCCGTCGGGCGACACGTCGGGCTCGAGGTCGTCGTAGTCGTCGTTCGTGAGGCGCTCGAGCTTGACCACCTCCCCGTTCCAGCTCGCGCGGTAGAGATCGCCGCGCCCGCCATCGTCCTGGGCCGAGAACACGACCGCCTGGTCCCCGGGCACGAGCGAGGGGTCGTTGATCGCGACCAGATTCGGGAAGTCGAGCCGCCGCACCACCCGGCGCTTCCGCGAGTCCACGAGGTAGAGCGCATCCCGTCCGCCACGCTTGGACGAGAGCGCGATCATGCCGGAGGGCGACGCGTCGGGCCGGTTCTGGAACAGGTGGAACGATTCGAACGCGGGCGACTGACCGCCGCGCAGCAGCCGGTGCGTACGCCGCCGGCCCTTCCCGGCCGGCTCGTCCAGCATGAGATCCACCCCGGACTCGCCGGCGGCGAAATAGCAGAACCGCAGCGCGGTATCGGCCGGCGCCCCGTCTTTGCCGCGCACCGAGGGCAGGACGCGCGGTCCCAGGTTGAAGTGCCCGCGCCGGGTCATGCGCTGCGCGACATCGGCCGCCTGGGACGCCTCGGCGACGACCGGGTAGTAGCGCCGCTTGAGGCTCGCGAACCATGCATCGTCCACATCACGCAGCGGCACGCCGAAGGTGAGGCGGAAGACGGTCTCGAAATCGTCGGCCCGGTGCCAGTTGTCCATCATGTCGAATACCTTCTCGGACCCGTAGTGCTCGGCGAGGTAGAGCAGGAACGACTGCCCCTCCTTGTACATGAGCACGGTCCCGGTGATGGGCCCGCTGCGGGTGATGGGCAGGGCGCGGCGAGAGAGCACGGCGTCGCGCAGCAGCCCCTCCGCGTCCGCGTCCCAGGTCGTGCCGCAGTACTCCGCCAGGCCCTCGATGAACCACAGCGGGGGCAGGTAGCCCTGGGTCCGGCGCTTGGCCTTCATCACCTGCCCGAGCTTCTCGAGCATGTAGGAGTGGGCCAGCTCGTGGCGGGTCACCCACACCAGCCGGTGCCAGGAGCCGTTGTGCGGCAGGAGCACCCGGCCCTTGATGAGCTCGGTGATCCCGCCGGTGCCTTCTGAAATCAGACCCGGCGTTGCATTGGTCTGCTGGAAGACGTGGTGGGCGGAGTAGAGCAGGAACGGCACCGGCCGCCGCGTGGTGATCCGGAAACGGCGGTTGAACTCGACGCATACGCTCTCGGCCACCGGCGCGAGGCGACGCGCGAGGCTCTCTTCCTGCGCGTAGTAGTGAAGTCTGAGGTGCGGGGTCTCGAGCACGCTCCAGTCGAGCGGCTCGTACTGGACCTTGTTCTTGCCGAAGACCTGTCCGGCTGCCGGCGCGGCCGCGAGCGCCACCCAAGTGGCGAGGACCAGCGCCAGGCGCGCCGGGCGCGAGAACGACATCAAGGATTCCCCGGGGATGGAAGGACTACCGGGCAGCGGCGCAGATCGCCTGGATCAATGCTAACCGCGCACCGCACAGCGAACAAGACGCAAGAACCACGCAGATCGGAAGAGCGTGACCGGCGGACGGGAGCCGTGCGATGCCTCTCACGGGAGCACGGTGAGCTTCTCCGCCGCGCGGTAGATTCCCGCGGAGATACGACAAACATACACACCCGGCCGGATTGTCTCCTGCGCATCGCGGAGGTTCCAGGTGGCGGTGTGGCTCCCGGGCGGATAAAGACCCCCGGCCAACGTCGCCACCCGGCGGCCGAGCAAGTCGAACACCTCGAGCCTCACCAGGCTCTCCTGCGGCAGGTCGAAGCGGATGAGGGCCGAGCTCATGACCGGGTTGGGTTCACTCGGGTGCAGGGCGAAACGCTCGGGCAGCCTATCCGGGAGGGTCCGTCGGTTCGAGAACGCGAGGGGCGGGGCCGTCCCCTGACGGCGCACCAGCACGTACCAGGGCGAGGGGTCCACCAGGGGCCCCGCGGCGGGCACATACGTCAACTCAACCACGTCCTCGGCGAGCAACTCCACGCTGCCCCCGCTGGCGAGAAACTCGGCGCCCAGGAAACCGAGCCGGGAGTGCGCAGCGTCGGACAGCACGAAGTCCTCGCCGCGATGGCGGAAGCGCGCCATCACTTGATCCAGGCGGTAGCGGGCGAGGATCGCCACCCGGCCCCGCTCGCGCAGGGCGGAAAGCCCGAGCAGGGTCTCGCCCTCCCCGGGGGTGAACCGGCCCAAAGTGTCGCGCACGCCACCAGCCCCTTCGCGATCGACCGTGATCGTCGACCCGGTAGCACTGAGCGGTTCCGCTTCAGAGAACAACCGCAGCGAGACGCGCCAGGCGCCATTCGTGAGGCGTCGGGTCTCACTGACCAGCGTCCCGGTCGTCGGCTGCAGGCTGGTCGCGCCGAAAGGTGCGCCGGCGGCGGCCGCACGCACCCCTCCGCCCTCATCGCCCCCCTCCGCAGGGAGCGCTGCGAAGCCGCCGCCCCCACCGCCTCCGCAGGTGGTCTGCGTGCTCACCGGGCCATGGAACCCCGAGAGGTTGGCGTTGTCATCTCGAGGACGCAGCGCGAAGTTGTAGGTCGTGCACGACTGGAGGTTGTTGAGGATGTACTCGTGCCAGGTGCCTTGCGGGCCCGGGGTGGGCTCACAATGGGCCCATGAGGCGAGCCCCCAGCTCGGCTCACCGTTGATCGGTCCCAGGTAGGAGTAACGCAAATCGAAGTCCCGGGCGGGGCCCGAGGCGGGCAGCTGCCCGTCGTCGGCGGTGGCGGTCCAGGAGAACCAGACCTCGTTCGACCCCACAATCTCTGGCGTGAGCCGCGTGGTGTCGGGGGGCACCAGGTCGCCCGCATCCGCACCGAGCCGCACCCAACGGGCGATCGAAGGCACGTCGGGGCTGTCGCTGGAGCCCAGGATGAACAACAGGTAGTCGCCCGGCGGGGCCTCGTCGGGGCTCGATGGCGCGGCCACGCACAGCCGCGGGGGATTGCTGTCGCGACCTTGGATCGGAAGCGGCACGTACCGGCCGTTCTGGTCAAAGGAGTGCGTCACCGCTCCGGGCCGCATCAGGCAGACCTTCTGAACGCTGTTCGGATCGGACGTGTCGATCTTGAACGCCTGACCCCAGGTGAGATCGCTCGGGGCCGACGTGATCGCCGGACGGGCGGCGAGGTTGCCCTGGGCATTGAAGAGGTACGGCGGGCAATACAGGCGAAGGTCCTTGCTCGGGCAGGGCTCGGGAGGGGCGGGGCAGTCTCGCCCTCCGCCAGTCAAGATGCGGCCATCTCCGAGCAAAATGGCCGAGCTGTGGTAGGCGCGCGTCACGTTATCAGAAGCCAGATCCGCCCCGCCGGTCCATCCCTGCCCGGGTGTCCATATTTGCGGGCGATGCTCCGGACCAATGAAGTTCTCTCCCCCCATGGCCAGGGCCTGCCCGGTCGGGAGCATGAGCAGCGTGTGGTTGAAGCGCGGCAGCAGGGTGGGTTGGGTGGGGGGCTGGTCCTGCCAGCCGGCGGTGCCGGACGCGTCCAGGGTCTTGGTGGTGCCGACCGCCATCCCAACCTGCAACTGCTTGCCGCCCGCGATCAGGATCTTGCCCGGCTCGTACATCACTCCGCTCCAGGCTTTGAACCCACTGTTGCCGCCGGGGACCGCCTGCCATCCTCCCGCCAGGCCGCTGGCCGGGAGGTCCAGGTAGCGCGCCTGGGGGTCCGGCCCCACCTGCATCACGCGCCCTCCGCCGCTTGGGATGGACGTGCCCGGCACCAGGAACTGCACCGGATACTGCTCGGTATTGGCCGACAGCAGCCCCGAGTTCGTCTGGAGACTCCAACTCCCCGGGGAGCCGCCGCTGCCGGGTGTGAAGATCTCCGGAATCCGCGCGTAGGGCGGCGTCGCCGAGAAGAGGGTGGCGTCGATATTCATCGTGTGGCCGGAGAGTCGTGCGGCGGCGGGCAGCGCGCCCTTGGACCACAGCGGACCGGCCGCAAGCGGGTCGATCGTGTAGGCGTACTCGTCGAGCAGGGTGGCCGTCGTGGGCTCCCCGCCGAAAAGAAACAGCCGCCCGGGGTCGAAGCGATTGTCGTAAAACGCCGTGTGGCCGGAGCGCGGGGCCGGGACATCGCCGCCCGCCCCCACCGGGGACCACGTCGGGGTCCCGCTCAGATTCAGCTTCCACAGCGCGCTGGTGGTCGATCCGCCGAACACAAACAGCACGCGCGCGTCGGGGTCGAGCACCATGGTGTGGTCGCGGAGCGGCCCGGGCCCGGGCCCGCCGGTCACGCCGAGCGTGCCCCAGGTGCCGCTGGCGAAGAAGGCGTTGGTGGCGTTGTCGAAGGTGAACGTCCAGACCTGGCTGTCGGTGGGTTCGCCTGTTGTCTGGGACGAGCCGCCGAAGAGATACATGCGATGGTCGGTCGCATCATAGACAGCGGCGTGGCCGTAGCGGGCGCCGGGGCCGGAGCCGACAGCGATAACGTTGCTCCATTCCCACTGCTGGGCCGAGTTCTTGAACAGCCGCCGGAACTCGCCAAGTACGGTGGCAGAGAGGGCCCCGTTAGGCTGGTTCAGGCCGCCGTGGATCACCATCTCCGTGTTGTTCTCCGCGCTGGGGGCATTTGCGATCGCCACGTGGTCGCTGCGGGGGACCATCGTCAGGCCGCTCGTCGGCCGACGCGACCATTCGTACCTGTAGTCGGGATGGGTCACGACACTGTCCCGCCTGGTGAGCAGCCAGACTCTGCTGTCCGTCGTGTTCCCGCCCCCATCCTTGCCACCAAATACAACCTGAGCCGAGACGTCCGGGGTCAGGCGCACGGCAGTATGGCCCTCACGCGGCGAGGGGCGATCAACCGGCGCCGCCGGGGTGACGACTGGATCCCAGATCCCATCCGTCGCGCGCCCGAGCCGGTGCAGCTCGTCACCGGTTCCTCCCACCGGCGGGCTGCCGTTGCGCCGGCCCCCGAGCACCCAGAGCTGCTCCGAGCGCGACCCGCCCACGGCGATCGCGCGTCCATCCCTGAGGGCGGTCATCGTGGGATAGAATCTCTCACGGTGCATCTTCGCGCGCGCCGTCCACGCCCCGGGCTCCATGCCGGAGCCCGTCTGGAAGACGCGGGCATCCCGAATGCCTTGCTCGTTGACCACGTCGTCCCCGCCGGCCGAGAGCAGCCCCCCGGTCCCGGCCAGATGGCAGTGGCCATCGCAGAAAATGTTGGCCCCCGGGCTCCAGGGCCCGAGACCGAACGTGAAGGAGTTCCACGCGCCCGTCCCGCAGCCTTCAACCCCCGGCTGCCAGCCGATTTCCTCCCCGTCGTTCCCGCCGCGCCCATCCCACGTCAGGATTCTGGAATGCAACGGGCTCTCCCCGCGCATCAGGACCATGTGGATCTGGATGTGCGGGCGCGGGTTGGTCGGTGACCACTGACCCGGATGGGCCGCTGCGCCCCGCGCGCCGGCGCACGCAAGGGCCAGGATGAAGGCGAGGAGAAGCGAGGGACGAGAAAACGCGCGCGATCCTCGCGCTTCGTGATGCGCGACCACGGCGACCTCCTGGAGAGGGTCTCGGGCGGCCTCGAGGGCGCCGGCGGGCGAAGAGTCCGGCTCGACGAGCCCCGAGCGGATAGTGCCACTGAGTTTGTTCTGATCAAGCTTTTTCGTGCCCACCGGATCTGCCGGCCGTGTACCATCAGCAGCGGCCGAACCTTTGACCTCGATTTGGGGAGACCTCATGGCGCTCCGCAGGGACGTCGCTCTCGTGCTCGCGTGGCTCGCCGTCACCCTCGTGAGCGCGCGGCCGGTTGCCGCCGACTGGCCGCCTGAAGGACGCCTACTATGCTCGGCGTGCTGGGCCCGCTACCCGCGGATCGCCCCCGATGCGGCGGCCGGGGCCTTCATCTGCTGGGGTGACAGGCGTAACGGTCTCGACGGCTCCAACGACGACCTGTTCCTGCAGCGCATCCTGCCCTCGGGGGAACTCGCTCCCGGCTGGCCGACTGACGGCCTCCCGGTGTGCACCGATCCCAGCATCCTGGACCTCCCCGAACAGCCGATCGTCGCGGACGGGTCGGGCGGCGTGTTCCTCGCCTGGTCGGACTTCCGCCACGTCGCCACCGGCGGCACCAGTGTGGACGTGTACGTTCAGCACATCCTGGCTGACGGCAGCCTCGCACCGGGCTGGGTTCCAGATGGGGTGCCTGCGACCCGGGCGGCGGGGTACCAGTTCGTGAAGTCCGTGCTGGCGGACGGAGCCGGTGGCGTGTACGTGACCTGGGACAGCCAGACCCCGGACGTCTACCTGCAGCATCTGGGGCCGGACGGCCAGGTCGCCCCCGGCTGGCCGGTCAACGGACTCCCGGTGTGCGTCTTTCCCGGCGAGCAAGGGGCACCGCAGCTCGCTGCCGACGGAGCGGGTGGGGTGTTCATCGTCTGGGCCGACCTGCGGGATGGTCCGATCGACGCCTACGTGCAGCGGGTCACCGCCGCGGGACAGATTGCCCCGGGTTGGCCGGAGAACGGCAGGCGCGTCGCCACCAATCGCGCCCGGCGCGGGATCATGCCGGACGGCGCTGGCGGCGCATTCCTGTCGCTTGCGACGATCGGGAGCACCGCCGACGACGACTACTACCTGCTGCGCTTCACCGCCGAGGGGGCGCTCGCCCCGGGCTGGCCAGAGGGGGGCGTGCCGGTGTGCCTGGCGCCCGACGACCGCTACGATCTCCGCATGGTGGCGGATGCCATGGGCGGCGTGCTGCTCAGTTGGTACGACTACCGGTTTCGCGCCTTTGCCGACGAGATCTTCGCGCTGCGCATCGGCGCCGACGGCTCGCGCCAACCCGGCTGGCCGCTCGACGGGCTGCGGGTCACCCAGAACCCACCCTTCGACAGTTTCCCGGACCTGGCGGCGGACGGCCTCGGGGGCATGTATCTGGCCTGGGAGTGGGAGTCCAATGCCCAGGGGTTCGACCGCCGGGTGGTCGTGCAGCACCTGAGCGGGGATGGCAGCGTGGCTCCGGGATGGCCCGCCAACGGGCTCTTCATCCCGACCGTCATCCAGTCCGGCAACCCGCGGATGGTGGCCGACGGGATGGGCGGAGCGATCGTCGCCTGGGAGGACATCAGCGAGCACGTGCGCGCCCTGCGGCTCGCCCCCGACGGGCCGGTGCCGGTGCTGGTGTCACTGGCGAGCGCCGAGCCGCACCCGGGGCTGGTGCGGCTCATCTGGTACGCGGCCGCGGGGGCGCTGAGCGCGGCCCAGGTCGAGCGACGCACCGAGGCGAGCGAATGGGAGGCGCTGGCCTCGATCACCGCCGATGGCGGCGGGCGGCTCAGCTACGAGGACCGCACGGTGATGGCCGGCACGCGCTACGGCTACCGGCTCGCCTGGCGCGAGGGAAGCGACCTCGCGTACAGCGCCGACGTCTGGGTGGAGGTCCCGGCGATGCGGTTCGCACTGCGCGGCCTCTCTCCCAACCCCTCGGCCGGCGATCCGGTGGTAACGTTCACGCTGGCGGAGGCGGCCCCCGCCTCGATCGAGCTCTACGACCTCGGGGGTCGGCTCATCCTCTTTAGGGAGGTCGGCTCCCTGGGCGTGGGGACGCACTCGATCCGGCTTGCCGCCTCGGGCCGGCTGCCGGCCGGCGTCTACGCGGTGCGGCTGCGCCAGGGGCCGGACACGGCCACCGCGCGCGCCGTCTTCGTCCGCTGAGTCGCGAGCGATCCGCTACCCCGCACCCACCCCCGCCACGTCATCCAGCGTGTACCAACCGGGCGGCGCCGTGGCCACGAATCTCGCCGCGGCCAGGACCCCGTGCGCGAAGGCGCCCCGGTCCTCGGCGACGTGGCGCAGCTCGAGCCACTCCCCCGCTCCCGCCAGCACCACCGCGTGATCGCCGACCCAGGTGCCGCCGCGCAACGCGTGGATGCCGATCTCCCGATCGGGCCTTGGGCCCACCTTCCCGGAGCGGCCGTCGCGAAATGACGATTCGGGATAGCCGCGCCGATCCGCCGCGTCGCGCGCGAGCTGGAGCGCCGTCCCCGACGGCGCGTCCTGCTTGTGGCGATGGTGTCGTTCGACGATCTCGACATCCCATGTCTCCGGCACCGCCGCCAGCGCGCTCGCGAGCGCGCGCCCCAACGCCAGCACACCGAGGCTGAAGTTCGCGGCCCGCACGATGGCGATCTTGCGCGCCGCGGCGCGCAGGGTCTCATCCTCGGTCGCTCCGAGCCCGGTGGTGCCGGACACCAGCGCCGCTCCGCGTTCGGCGCACAGCGCGGCGGCAACGACCGCTCCCGCCGGGCTGCTGAATTCGACCACCACGTCGCCAGCCCCGATCACGGCCGAGGGGTCGTGTCCCCAAGGTCCTAGCCCGTCACCGGGCGCCGGGATCTCGGGACGATCGATCCGCGCCTTGAGCATCAGGTCATCAGCACCTGCCAGCGCCCCCGCCACTGCCCGGCCCATGCGGCCGCCGGCCCCGATCAGGACGACCGGAATCATGCCCGCGCCGCCGCCGGCTCCGGGAGCGCGATGCCGCTGGCGCGCGCGGCCTCGAGGATCGTACGCCCGGTCCCGGTCTCGACCGGGACCAGCGGCAGCCTCAGTTCGTTCTCGATGAGTCGCATCGCCGCGAGCAGGAACTTGACCGGCCCCGGGTTCGATTCGATGAACAGCGCCTTGAAGATCGGCAGCAGCTTGCGGTGGGCCGCCTCGGCCTCGGCCATCCGCCCGGCGCGCGCGTGATCGCACAGCGTCCGCATCTCGCGCGGGGCGACGTTGCCCGCGACCGAGATCACCCCGGTCGCGCCGACCGCGATCATCGGCAGGGTGAGCGAGTCGTCGCCCGAGAGCAACGTGAACCGGCACCGGGCGTGCACCGCGCTCGCCTGGTCCACGCTCCCCGAGGCCTCCTTGATCGCCACGACATTGGGCAGATCCTGAAGCTGCTCAAACGTCTCGGGCATGGTGTTGGTCGCGGTGCGCCCGGGGACGTTGTAGAGGATGAGCGGCAGCTTCGTGCTCTTCGCCACCGCCGTGAAGTGGGCGATCTGTCCCTTGGGCGTCGGCTTGTTGTAGTACGGCGTCACGATCATCGCCCCGTCCAGCCCCAGCTCCTCGGCCATGCGGGTGAGCGTGATGCTCTCGGCGGTGTTGTTCGTGCCGGTCCCGGCCACGAGCGGGACGCGGCCGCGCGTGCGCTCCTTCGCGTACCGCCACAGCGCCCGGCGCTCCTCCACCGTGCAGGTCGCCGCCTCTCCGGTCGAGCCCGAGATGACCAGGGCCTCGACGCCACCCTCGATCATGAAGTCGATCAACCGTCCGGTGGCCTCGTGATCCACCGCGCCGCCCCGGAACGGGGTCACCATCGCCACCGTCAACCCGTCGAACATGATTCCCTCCGCTGGTTCATCACTACATCAGCCCTCAGGCGCTGGCCGCGACCACGGAGGCCGCCTCCGTCCACTCGCCACGATAGACCACCTCGGCCGGGCCGGTCAGCCGCACATCCCAGCCGGCCCCATTCGACGCATCGAGCGCCGCAAGTCCCACCCGCAGTTCGTCGCCGCCCGCCGTGACGATCGAGATCGGCGGCGCATCCCCCTCGGCGGCTGCCCAGATGGCGCACGCCATCGCGCCGCTCCCGCACGCCAGCGTCTCATCCTCGACCCCGCGCTCGTAGGTGCGCATCGCCACGCGGCCCGGCGCCAGGCGGGCGACGAAGTCCACGTTGGTCCCGGC
The DNA here is from genome assembly GCA_046716125.1 of Candidatus Eiseniibacteriota bacterium. GTDB lineage: Bacteria > Eisenbacteria > RBG-16-71-46 > RBG-16-71-46 > RBG-16-71-46 > WS-11. Next base: position 5,100 of record JBKJXJ010000369.1, on the reverse strand, counting down.
GGACCCGAACGCCGGATGGTGCCGGAGCGCCGAACCCCACTCTTTCACCGGCACCCACTCAACCCGCTCGACCGGGACGACGAAGTGCGGCACGCCGGCCAGGACTCGGCGCCCGATGAAAAAGCGCCCCGGCATCTCCACCGTCTCGACCGGGCCGCAGCGATCGACGTGGCCGAATTGCAGCTCGATCCCGGCCCCGTGGGGCGGGGGTGGTGCGGGCTTAACGCCGACCGCGGTCTGAAAGCGCACCTCGCCGCCCGATCCCAGCCCGAGGTCGAGGGCCAGTCGCGCGAGGCACCGGGCGCCGTTCCCGCAGAACTCGGCTGGGCGCCCGTCGGGATTGAAGTAGCGCATGGCGAAGTCGAGCCCCGGCGGCTGCGCGTCGCCCGGCCCGCGCTCGAGCAGCAGGACGCCGTCCGCGCCCACGCCGCGCCTGCGGTCGCACATCCGCCGCACCAGCGGCTCGAGACGCGCGTCGCTCTCGGGCAGGAAGGCCACGCGATGGTCGACGACCACGAAGTCGTTGGCGGCGCCCTGCATCTTGAGGAACGGGATCGTCATGTGACCCTCGGGGACGCTCAGCGCCAGCGCGGCGCGGGCGGACGCAGGAGCGTCAGGTTGACATCCAGCACCTCGGCCGCCGCCTGGACCTCTACGCGCCGCGGTGCGCTGGCGGGTTCGGACTCGCGCTCCCACGTCTGGCTGCGGTCCAGATCGCGCCATCCGCGCACGAGCCACACTCCCTTCGGCAGCGACAGCTCGTAGCGCGACTCCGGATCCACCGTCCCGACGACCCGTCGCAGGCTGTCGTCGGCCGCCACGGCGAAGACGGCGAGCTCGCCGCGCGCGATGTTCAGCGAGTCTAGCACAGCGCCCCTGACCTTCCCGGGCGAGCGCGGGTTCAGCACCGTGACGGCGAAGCCACGCGCCGCCGGCGTGGCCGGCTCGAGCGTGAACACCGTGTCCACCGGTGTCAGGATGTCGCTCTCGGGTTCGAACGAGCGGTTCCCGTTGAGGTCGGCGAACACCCACAGCCGGTATCGTCCCGGCACCGGGAGCCCGACGACGCGGAAGCGGCCGTCCCGATCGGCGAGACCCATCGCGTCGAAGTCCCGCGCCGTGCTGTCGGGCGCGCGGCCGGCCGCCGCGTCGTAGCACCAGACGTAGGTGCCGGTCGCCGGGAATCCCTTCGCGTTCAACTGTCCGTCCAGTACCCCGGGCGGCATGGTGGCGGCGGTGCTGAACACGACCGTCGCGCGCCCCTGGAGCGCGTTGCCGTGACGGTCGCGCGCCCCATTGCCGATGTAGACGGTGTAGGTCTGATTCGTCCGCAGCATCTCGGCGAGGGTGATCGAGACCGTGCGGCCTTCCCACTTGCGCGACCGGAAGTCCACGCGGGGCGCGATCGAGACCGCCTCGGCGGTCGCTCGCGGGTCCATGCCCTCGCTGAACGTGAGCTCGAGCACGGCATCGCGCGGCACGGCGGACGACCCCGAGTCAGGGACCGAGGCCACCAGCTGTGGCGGGTCCAGATCGGGCGGCCCTCCGGAGGGCGGGCCCTTCTTCGCGCACGAAGCGAGGGCGATCAGTGCCAGGCCCAGGGCCAGGACAGGCCCGAGGTGGACCCCCATTCGCAACGCCGCACGCCAACGCCGCGGTCTAGTCACACTCGGGTCACGCGCGGGGATGCGCCTGCTGGTACGCCTTGCGCAGCCGGCTCCCCGAGACATGGGTGTAGACCTGGGTGCTGGTGAGCGAGCGGTGGCCGAGCAGCTCCTGGATCGCGCGTAGGTCGGCGCCATTGTCGAGCAGGTGGCTGGCGAACGAGTGGCGCAGCGCATGCGGGGTGATGCCGATCCCACCGGCGACCTCGCCCAGGCGCTTGCGGACGACGCGCTGCACCGTACGCCCCGAAAGTCTCAGTCCGCGCGGGTTGACGAACACCGGGCTCTCGGGGCCCTGGGGCGGCCCCGTCTCGCCTGTGAGACTCGACTGATAGCGGTCGAGCGCCGCGAGCGCCCCCTTCCCCACCGGCACGATCCGTTCGCGCCGGCCTTTTCCACGAACCCGGAGCAGCCCGGCCGCGCGGTCCACGTCGCGCCGGTCGAGGCCGACCAGCTCCGAGAGCCTCAAGCCCGCCGAGTAGGCCAGCTCGAGCAGCGCGCGGTCCCTGAGGCTCGCGGCATCATCGCCCGAGAGGCGATCGAGGGCCCGGCCCAGGTCGAGACGGGGCAGCGTGCGCGGCAGCCGCTGTCCGATGCGCGGGAACGCCAGCGCGCGGGCGGGATCGGCGGCGATGATCTCGCGCCGCACGCAGAACCGCGAGAAGCTGCGCCACGCGGCCAGCGCGCGCGCGGCGCTCGCGGCGGCGTGGTGGGTCCGGTAGAGGTCCCGCAGCGCGTGCTCGAGGAGTTCGCGGGTCCATTGCCCGGTCGCGACCGGCGCCCCCTTCGGAGCCGGGAGGCAGGCCAGGTCGAGCGCGCGGGTGATGTCGCGACGGTAGCCGGCCAGGGTGTGAGGCGAGGCGCGCCGCTGCGCCTCGAGCTCGGTCAGGAACCGCTCGAGCGCGTCACGCACCGACCGTTTCCGGTGCGAACGTCCCCTTGCACTTCAGGCAGCGGAGGACCAGGCCCGCCTTGCGGGTCTCCTTCTCGACCAGGAACGGCGCGGCACAGGTGGGGCACGGGATCTCGCGTGGCTTGTCCCAGGCGGCGAACTTGCACTCGGGATAGCGGGTGCAGCCGTAGAAGGTCTTGCCTCGCTTGGTCCGGCGCGCGGCGATCTCGCCGGTGCCGCAGTCCGGGCACTTGATGCCGAGCGTGATGGGCTTGGTGAACTTGCAGTCCGGCCGGCGCGAACACGAAATGAAACGCCCGAACGGCCCGTTCCGTGAGACCAGTGGTGACCCGCACAGGTCGCACGTCCCCTCGACCGGGGTCGGCAGCTCGGCATCGTCCACCGGCCGCGTGAACTTGCACTCGGGGTATCCGGGACACGCCAGGAACGGACCGCGGCGCCCGAACTTCTTCACCAGCATCTTGCCGCAGGTGGGGCAGGCGATGTCGGTCGTCTCCTCGACCTTCTTCTTGTGCTTCGAACTCGACTTCTCCGCCAGCTCGAGATCCTTGCTGAAGGGGCCCCAGAAATCCTTCACGACATGGTGCCACTCCTGCTTGCCCTCTTCGATCCCGTCCAGCTCCTCTTCCATCCGCGCGGTGAATGCCACCTGGAAGATGTCAGGAAAGGTCGTGGTGAGGAGCCGGTTCACGGCCTCGCCCAGATCGGTGGGCGCGAGCCGTCCCTTGTCGCGCGTCACGTACTGCCGGTCCACGATCGTGCTGACGATGGTGGCGTACGTGCTCGGGCGTCCGATGTTCTCCTCTTCCAGAGACCGCACCAGCGAGGCTTCGGTGTAGCGCGGAGGCGGCTGGGTGAAGTGTTGCTCGGGCCGCACGGGTTCGACCATCCCCTCGGCGACGGTCCCGTCGGCGGTCTGTGGATCCTGGGGCGGCGCGGGCATCGGCGGCGCCACCGCGAGCGCGGTGCCGGAGGCGACCTCGGGGAGCTGCGAATCCGCTCCCTCGTCCTCCTCGTCCATGCCGTAGAGCTTCTGGAAGCCGGCGAACTTGAGCACCCGGCCGCTCGCCCTGAGGCCCAGCCGCCCCGACTCCACCTCGAGGGTGGTCTGGAGATACTCGGCCGAAGCCGTCTGCGAGGCGACCGCCCGCTTCCAGATCAGGTCGTAGAGCTTGAACTGCTCGTCGGTGAGATAGGGCCGCAGGGACTCGGGAGAGCGCGCCACCGAGCTCGGCCGGATCGCCTCGTGGGCCTCCTGCGCCCCCTTCTTGCTCTTGTACTGGCGCGGCGAATCGGGCACGTAGGCCGCCCCGAGGTTCGCCCCGAGCCAGTCGCGGATCTCGCCGATGGCCTCGCCCGCCAGCCGCGGCGCGTCGGTACGCATATAGGTGATGAGGCCGACGCTGCCCTCGGCCCCGAGCGCGACGCCTTCGTAGAGTTGCTGCGCCAGCGCCATCGTGCGCTTGGCGGTGTAGCCCAGGCGGTTGAAGGCGGTCTGCTGGAGCGTACTGGTGATGAACGGCGGCTTGGGGTGGACCAGACGCGGCGCGGTCTCGACGTTGGTGATCTGCCCGGGTGCTCCGGTCAGCTCGACACCGAGTGCACGGGCCCGCGCCTCCACCCCGTCGCCGCGCAGCTGCCCCTGCTCGAGCTCCTCGGTCCCGACCCGCACCAGTCGCGCGGTGAAGCGCTCGCCCGCCGGGGTCTGGTAGTCCACCTCGATCGTCCAGTACTCGGTCGGCACGAACTGGCGGATCGAATCCTCGCGCTCGCAGATCAACCTGAGCGCCACGCTCTGCACGCGCCCGGCCGAGAGCCCGTAGCGGACGGTGCGCCAGACGAACGGGCTCACCTTGTAGCCCACCAGGCGGTCCAGGATGCGTCGCGCCTGCTGGGCGTTCACCAGGTTCATGTCGAGTTCGCGCGGATGCTCGAGCGCGTGCTTGACCGCCCGCTCGGTGATCTCGTTGAACGTGAGGCGCGAGATCGGTCGCTTGGCGCTCTTGAGCGCGCCCGCCAGATGCCAGGCGATCGCCTCCCCTTCGCGGTCGGGGTCGGGCGCGAGGTAGATGCGGTCCGCGGTCTTCGCCGCCTCGCGGATCTTGGCCAGCGCGTTGGTCTTGCCACGGATGGGCACGTACTGGGGCTCGAAGTCGTTCTCGATGTCCACGCCCAGCTCGCTCTTGGGCAGGTCCATGATGTGCCCGTTCGAGGCGAGCACCGAGAACCCGCGGCCGAGGAATTTCGTCAGGGTGCGGGACTTGGTCGGCGACTCGACGATGACCAGCGACCGCACCCGCCCATCGCCCGCGGCCGCCTGCTTCGCGGCCCCTGCCTTCTTCGCCGGAGCCGCTTCCTTCTTCGCCTTCCCTGCGGTCGTCTTCGCCGGCGCCGCGGTCTTCCTCGACGCCGGCTTCTTCGCGGCCGTCCCGGTCTTCTTCGCGGTCGCAGCCGGCTCCTCGGCCACCGGGGCGGACTTTCTCGCCACAGGCTTTGCCGGGGCCTTCTTCTTCACCACGGAGC
>JBKJXJ010000368.1:0-17423 GCA_046716125.1 Candidatus Eiseniibacteriota bacterium | reverse complement strand
CTCGCGCTCGGCGAAGCCGGTCGCGTCGTAGCGGCAGGCGGCGGTGATCGCGGGATGCTCGGGCGAGCACGTCTGGACCAGCACCTCGCCGGGCTTTCGCCCGCGCCCGGCGCGGCCCGCCACCTGGGTCAGAAGCTGGAACGTGCGCTCCGCGGCGCGGAAGTCGGGCAGGTGGAGCGCCACGTCGGCATCCAGCACGCCGACCAGGGTCACGCGCGGAAAGTCGAGGCCCTTGGCGATCATCTGGGTGCCGAGCAGCACGTCGGCCTCGCCGCGCGCGAACGCGGCCAGCACCTCGGCCGCGGCGCCGCGCTCGCGCGCGACGTCGGTGTCGAGCCTCAGCACCCGCGCCGAAGGCAGCGCTGCCCTGAGCTCGCGCTCGGCGCGCTGCGTCCCCGCCCCCGAGAGCCTGAGCAGCGCCGCCTGGCACTGCGGACACTGCACCGTCGCGGGCTCGCGGTGATCGCAGTAGTGGCAGCGCCGCTCACGCGGATCGAGATGCAGCGTCAGGGTGATGTCGCAGTGCGGACAGACTGGCACCCACCCGCACGCGCGGCACTGGGTGTGGTGCGAGTGCCCGCGACGGTTGAGGAACAGCAGCGCCTGCTCCTTCCTTTCGAGGCGTTCGGCGAGCGCCGAGAGGAGCGGGCGCGAGAGCAGCGAGCCGCCGCCCGCTTCGTGCTTCAGGTCCACGACCCGCATGACCGGCATCGGGCGTTTGTCCACGCGATGCGGCAGCTCGATGCGCGTGTACTTGCCGCGCGCCGCGTTGGCAAGCGATTCCAGGCTGGGCGTGGCCGAGCCGAGCAGCACCGGGATGGAGAGCATCTGGGCGCGGCGCACCGCGGCGTCGCGGCCGTGATAGCGCAGCATCTCGCTCTGCTTGTAGGCGGGCTCGTGCTCCTCGTCGACCACGATGAGCCGGAGCGCCGCGAGCGGGGCGAACACGGCCGAGCGCGCCCCCACCACGACGTCGAGCGCGCCGCGGTGCGCCAGCTCCCAGTTGCGCCGGCGCTCGCCCACCGACAGATAGGAATGGAGGACGCCGACGCGCGTCCCGAAGCGCCGGCGGAACTCGCGCACCAGCTGGGAGCCGAGCGCCACCTCGGGCACGAGCACGAGCGTCTGGCCGCCTCCGGCCCTCACGCGGTCGGCGGCGCGCAGGTAGAGCTCGGTCTTGCCGCTCGCCGTGACGCCGTGCAGCAGGATGGGCGCGAAGCCGCGGGCTCCTCCGGCGCTCACCACCGCGCGCTCGATCGCCTTGAGTGCGTCGCGCTGTCCGGTAGTCAAGGTGATGCGCTCGGGCAGCGCCAGGCGCGACACCCGATCCTCGGCCGCGGCCTTCCGTGCGCGGCTCTTCGCGAACCCCTCGAGCCCGCCCGGGCGGGCGGCGGCCAGCACTTCGCCCCAGGGCGCCAGGTAGTACTCCGAGAGCCAGCGGGTGAAGGCGAGCAGGTGGGCGCTGAACAGCGGGGGCCCGAGGACCGCGGCGATCGGCTGCGCCTCGGTGCCGGCGGGGAGCGGGTTCTCGCGCGCGAGCTCGACCACGAACCCCTTGCGCGGGCGCCCCCGGAAGGGGACCTGTACCTCGACGCCGAGGCTCACCCGGCCGGCGAGGTTCTCCGGCACCGCGTAGGTGAAGGCACGGCGGAGCGGCAGGGGCAATGCGACCTGCGCGAAGGGCATGCTTCGGAGCTCACGAGCTTGAGACGGGAGTTGGATCGCGGGGATGGGGTGCGCGCCCACGGTATCACGCCATCGTCGAGGAACTCATGACACTCCTCCATGACTCCGGTAAGCTTGGGGCGTGAACCCGGCACACATCAGAACCCGCTTCTACCGTGCATGGCTTTGGCGGTCCGCGCCCAACGTTTCCGCGATCGCGATCATGGTCGGTTTGTGGATGTGCTGGTCCATGGCACATCTCCTGAACGCGTGCGAGTTTCCGGTCTGCAGGGCGCCCGGAGGTCCGGGTGACCCCACGATGGTTGCGGACGGCGCAGGCGGGGCGTTCATCGCGTGGCGTGATTCGCGCGATAATGCCAGCGACCCGGATATCTACGTTCAGCACCTCACTGCCGGAATGATCGTGGCGCCAGGTTGGCCGCCCGATGGCGTCGCGGTGGTCACGGAGCCCTCAACGCAGATACGCCGCCAAATGATTCTGGACGGCACGGGTGGCGTGATCATCGTCTGGGAGGATCGCCGGGGAGAGCTCGCCACGTTCTACGATATCTACGCCCAGCGTGTTACTGCGGAGGGGACGATCGCGCCCGGCTGGCCGGAGGATGGCCTCCCCCTCTGTACCTCACCCGGGTATCAGGTGAACGCTGCTCTGGCCTCGGACGGGGCCGGCGGTGCGATCGTCGTTTGGGAAGATGAGCGCGACGCAACCACGGAGGCGCCGTATGCCGACATCTATGCGACGCGGGTAACCCCGGACGGCACGATTGCCCCCGGCTGGGCACCGAACGGCAACCCGGTGAGCACAGCCCCGAATGCCCAGCGTATCCCCGCGATCCTCGAGGATGGGGCGGGCGGCGCGATCATCGCCTGGGGCGAGGTCGCGAGTGTTCACATGGGAGCCGTCATTCCTCCCGGCGTCCGGGCGCTGCGCCTGACCGGCGCGGGGGCGGTCGCCCCCGGCTGGCCGGCTGATGGTGTGGCGCTCTCAACGGTCTCGAGGCCACGCTGGTTCGCCCCACGGATTGTCTCCGACGGGGCTGGTGGCGCGATCGTGGCATGGGCCGACAATCGCAATATTCCCTTCGACGTCTTCGAGTCGGATCTGTTCGCCCAGCGGGTGCGCGCGGATGGCACGCTCGCCCCGGGCTGGCCTTCGAATGGCACTCCGCTGTGCCAGGCCCTGAAAACCCAGTGGAACGCGGACATGCTTGCTGACGGGACAGGGGGGGCGGTGATGGTCTGGGAGGACTACCGGACCGGTGCAGGTGATGTCTACGGACAGCGAGTCACAGCCGGAGGGACCATCGCCCCGGGCTGGCTGGCGGACGGCAACCCGCTGGCGATCGGCCCGGGCCATCAGTTGTCCCCGCAGGCGGCGCTGGATGGGGCAGGCGGGGTGTTGCTCGCGTTCGAGAATCTCGTCTCGGGCGGCTCGTACGATCTCTACGCGCAGCGGGTGCAGTTGAATGGCAGCTTTCCGCAGGGCTGGTCCCTCACCCCTAGGCCTCTGTGTCTCGGCCCCGCAGAAAACTACGAGCCTGCGGTGGCCTCGGATGGCGCCGGTGGCTTGATTGTGGTCGCCCTGCACGATCTCGATCCCAACTATTGGCTCTATGCGACCTGGCTGCCGGGGGGCCCTGTGGCGACGCGCATCGCCCTGGTGAGCGCCGAGGCGACCCCCGACCAGGTACTGCTCACGTGGCACGGCGCAGAGAGCGCCGGGCTCGGCGCACGGGTAGAGCGCTCGAGCGGGATCGGCGACTGGGCGCAGGTGGCGATCATCTACGCCGATGGCGAGGGGACGCTGCGTTACGAGGATCACGATGTCCGACCTGGGGAGCGCTACGGCTATCGGCTGGCGTACCGGAGCGACTCGGAGGAAGTCACGACCAGCGAGGAATGGGTGACGGTGCCGGCGCCGCGATTCGCGCTGGCCGGGGCGCTGCCGAACCCGGTGGTGTATGACCTGGTGGTGGGGTTCTCGCTCCCCGATGCCGAGCCCGCCCGAATCGAGGTGTTCGACCTTGCCGGGCGCCAGGTGCTCGCGCGCGAGGTCGGCTCGCTCGGGGCTGGGACGCACAGGGTGATCCTCGGCGAGGGCCGGCGGCTTCCGGCGGGGGTGTATCATCTGGCGCTCTCGCAGGGTGCGCGCCGCGCGGTGGCGCGGGCGGTTGTGGCCCGCTGAGTCGCCCACGCACGGGCTGATCGTGACGTCGAAGAGGGTCGGCTGGACGGGAACCGTTCCCGCGCAGCGCGGCGAACCGGTGGCAGGGTCGCGCTGGACCGGCGCGTGAGCACACGCCGGCCGGCCCCCCGGTGGATCCGCGAACGGGATTCGCGGGTTCGATTCGCCGGGGGGGCTAGGCCTGCATCCGCTGGGAACTGCTCTGACCGAGGATCGCGTTGATGCGCTCGACCAGCTTGCGCGGGCTGAAGGGCTTGGTGATGTAGTCGTCCGCGCCCACTTCGAACCCGATCTTCTGATCCACGTTGCGGCCCTTCGCCGACAGCAGGATCACCGGAATATCTTTCGTCTCCGGCTCCGCCTTGAGGATCTTGCAGGTCTCGTATCCGTCCAGCTTGGGCATCATGATATCGAGCACGATCAGGTCGGGCTTCTCGGCCCGCGCCTTCTCGAGTGCCTGCTCGCCATCGAGTGCGGTGATGACCTCATAGCCTTCCATCCCGAGGCTGAAGTCGAGGATGTGCACGATGTAGATCTCGTCATCCACGACCAGGATCCGTCCTTTTGCCATGTCGCCTCACCCCCTCGCTTCACGTTTCGCGGCGTCCTCGACATCGGAACTGTCCGCGGTCTGCTCCTGTTCCACTTCGGGCAACGCCCGCTCGAATGCTTCCACCACGTCGGGGTCGAACTGCGTCCCCTTGCGCCGGTTGATCTCGGCCAGCGCGTCCTCAGGCTCAAGCGCCTCCTTGTGCGTGCGGCCCAGCGTCATGCTCTCGTACGCATCCACCACCGCCAGCACCCGGGCGCCGACCGGGATGTCCGCGCCCTGCAGCCGCCGCGGATAGCCCGAGCCGTCCCACCACTCGTGGTGCGACAGCACGACCTCGCGCACCGCGCCCACCGCTTCGAGCGGCCGCAGCAGCTCGGCGCCCAGCTCGGGGTGCCGCTGCATGCGTTCGCGTTCGTCCTGGCTCAGCAAGCCGGGGCGATCCATCACGTCCGCCCCCACCAGCGTCATGCCCACGTCGTGCACCGTCGCCGCGAAGCCGATGACCCCCACCTCCGCCTCGGCCAGCCGCAGCTCGCGCGCCGTCGCCCGGGCCAGCCGCACCCGGTCCGGCGCGGTGCGCCGGCCGCGCTCCACGTGCTGGAGCAGATGCCGCAGCGCGGTGGCCGCGCCCTGCACACCGACCTGGTTCGCCTCGAGCGACTGGGCCTGCTGCCAGGCGTTCGCGATCCGGTCGGCCAGGTCGAGCAACAGGTGACAGTCCTCCGCGCCGAACGTCTTCTGCGACACCGGATCGGTCACATTGAGCACCCCGAGCAACCCTTCCGGGCCCTCGATCGGCACCGCCAGGAACGTCCCGGTGTTGTAGGTATCGCGTCTCGAACCGGCCACCGCGTTGCGTGCCTCCACGTTCGTGACGCACACCGGTCGCCGCTGTTCCACCACCCAGCCCGCCACGCCGCGGCCGGGCTTGATGCGGGCCTCGTGCACCACCCGTTCATCCAGTCCGATCGCGGCCTGCACCACGAGATCTCCATCCGGTTCGCACGCCATGAGCGACACCACGCGCGCGTCCATCACCTCGGCCACCATCTCGACCGCCAGCCTCAGCACGTCCTCGGTCGCGGGCTGCAGCTTGGGCGCCTGCTGCCGCAGCACCACCCGCGGCCCGGCGCGTCGCTGCAGCACCACCGTGAAGCACGAGCCCTGTCCCGGCTGGCTGGTCGCGAACACGCGTCCCCCATGCCAGTCGACGATCGACTTGCAGATCGCGAGCCCCAACCCGGTGCCGCCATAACGCCGGACCAGCGACGAATCCACCTGGTAGAACCGCTCGAAGATCCGCTCCAACGCCTCCTCGGGGATCCCGATGCCGGTGTCCTCCACCTGCAGCGTGACCTCGCGAGCGTCCCCGTCCAGCCGGAAGGTCGTCGTCCCACCGGGCGGCGTGAACTTGATCGCGTTGCTGCCCAGATGCAGCACCAGCTGCCGCATCTGGTCACGGTCGGCGTCCACCTGAGTATCGGTCGCGGTGGAGGCCATCTTGAGAGCGACCTGCCCGGCCTGGCCGACCGGCTCCAGCACCCGCAGGGCCTCGGAGAGGATCTCGGCCATGTCCACCCTCTGGCGGCGCAGCCGCAAGTGGCCGGAATCGAAACGACTTAGGTCGAGGACCGATTCGATCAACCGGGCCAGGCGCTGGGTCTCCTCGCTGATGATGCGCAGGAATCGCGAGATCTGCTCGTGGTCGAAGCTCTCCGGCGGCCCCCCCAGCATGGCATCCACGTAGGCGCGGATGGCGGTGAGCGGGGTGCGCAGCTCGTGCGACACGGTCGCCACGAAGTTGCTCTTGAGCGCGCTCACTTCCTTCATGCGCTGGCTGGAGTCCTCGAGGTCGCGCGTATGGGCCTCGAGCTGCCGGTAGAGCCGGGCGTTCTCGATCGCGACCACCGCGTGGTGCCCGAACATCTCGAGCATCTCGACGGTCTCCTGGGCGGGCACCATCCGGTCCACCGGATCGTCCACCGAGAAGTAGGCGGTCAGCTCGCCCTGGCGGTTGTAGAGCGGCACCAGCAGCACATCGTGGCTATGCCATTCCCACTCCTCGCGCGGCCCCAGCTCGGCGACGTGGCCCGCCGGCAACACCTGATTGAACGACTCCTTGTGGCTGATGAAGAAGGAGTGGCTCACCTTGAACTCGTCCTTGAGCCATGACAGGAAGTCGTCGAGGTTGACGTCCTCGGCTTCGAGGTGGGCGCGTGCGCCCGCTTCGAGCCCGGCGAACGCGCGGGCGCGAAGCAGGTTGGTGCCCGGCTCGCGCACGCGGATCAGGACGATGCGGAAGCCGAGGATCTGCTGGATGGTCTCGGCGATCCGGGTGAGCAGGGTGTCCGGGTCCAGGTCGGAGTTGATGTCGCTGACGACGCGCAGGATGTGCTGCAGCTTGTGCGCGCGCTTGCGGTTCTCCTCGAGCTGGGTCGCATAGAGCCGGCCCAGCCGTTCGCGCGCCCCGTCGAGCTCGGCGACGCGCTCGCGGAGTGCGGCGTTCTCCGCCGCGGCCGCCGCGCCCGCATCCGGATCCGCCTCGCGGGCCGCCGGGCCACCCTTCGCCCCCAGGCTCTTCTTGAGCTTGCTGAGTTCCCGGCGCGCGGCGTCCAGCTCGCCCTTGAGCTTCTGGGACTCGGGCGAAGGTCCGGAGTCCTTACGCCGGCTCATGATCCCTCTCCCTCGCGCTCCAGCACGCGGATGAGCGCCTCGACGACGGCCGGGTCGAACTGTCGGCCGGCCTCGCGCCGGATCTCGGCCATGGCCTCGTCGCGGCGCCGCGCCGGGCGATAAGGGCGCTCGCTGGTCATGCTCTCGAGCGCGTCCACGACGGCCAGCACGCGGCTGCCCATCGGGATCTCCTCGCCGGCGATGCCGCGCGGGTAGCCGGAGCCGTCCCAGCGCTCGTGATGGCTCAGGATCAGCTCGCGCAACGCGCCCATGTCCTCGAGCGGGCGGATGATCTCGGCGCCCAGTTCGGGATGCTGGGCCAGCTCCCGGCGCTCGTCCTCGCGCAGCGCGCGCGGCGCATGCATGACCCGGTCGCGAACCCTCGTCATGCCGACATCGTGCGTGGCGGCCGCGAACCCGATCGTGTCGACCTCGGCCGCGCTCATCCCCAGCTCGAGCGCGGTCGCGCGGCACCGGCGCACCGCGCTGCGGGTGCCGAGCAGGTAGTCGCGGCGCATGCGCGTCAGGCTGCGCACCGCCTCGAGCGCCTCGGCGACGGCCCGGCCGCTGTCGGGGTAGGCGTAGGTGCGCTCGACGGCGCCGCCGACGCGCTCGACCAGCGCCACCATGAGCGCGAGGTCGTGCTCGTCGAACTCGGCGCCCGAGGCCTTGTTGTTCACGTTGAGCACGCCCAGCACCTCGCCCTCGACGCGCAACGGGATGCTGAGCAGCGATTTCGTGCTGTACTGCGGATGGTTCAGGCGCAGGAACCGCCGGTCGGTCTCGATGTTATTGACCAGGACCGGCTTGCCCCAGGCGGCGACCGAGCCGGCGACCCCGGAGCGCACGGTGATGCGCCGCTCGGCCAGGTTCTGCCCCTCGAGCCCGCGCGAGGCAACGATGAACAGATCGCCGCGATCCGGATCCACCACCATGATCGAGACGATCTCGGCGTCCATCGCCGCCGCCACCATCCCAGCGGTCTGGTCGAACAGCTCGCGCAGGTCGGGACGCATCGCGATCTGGCGCGCGATCCGTCGCGCCGCCGGCGACGCCATCTGGCGCAGCGGCACGGTGAAGCAGAACCGGCTGCCGCCGGCGGGCTGCGACTCGGCCCAGATGCGTCCGCCGTGAAGCTCGACGATGCCGCGCGCGATCGCGAGCCCGAGGCCCGTGCCGTCCACCGGCTGGTCGCCGGCCTGGCGCCCGCGGAAGAATCGCTCGAACACCCGCGGCAGATCCTCGGCCGGGATGCCGGGCCCCTGGTCCTCGACCGTGCCGATCCAGTCCTCTCCGCGCGGCGTGACCCGCGCCCGCACCCTGCCCCCGACGGGCGAGAACTTGACGGCATTGCCGAGCAGGTTGAGGTAGAGCCGCCGCAGCAGGTCGGCGTCGGCCTCGACCACGAGGTCCGGCTCGAGATCGATCTCGATCCCGATCCGGCGCGGACCGGAGATCGAATCGAGCGAGTCGGCGACGTCGCGGATGATCCGGTGAAGGTCGAACCGACTGAGGCGCAACGGACGCTGGCCGGCTTCGAGGCGCGAGAGGTCGAGGATGTCGGTGACCAGCCGCGTCAGCCGGTCGCACTCGTCGTTGATGATGCCGAGGAAGCGCTCGCGGGGCGTATGCGGGTTGGTGAGCGAATCGAGCAGCGTCTCGGTGTAGGCCTTGATCGCCGTGAGCGGCGTGCGGATCTCGTGCGCGACCACCGACATGAGGTTGGAGGAGGCCTCCTCGCCGGCGCTCATCTGCCGCTCCAGCTCGGTCACGCGCTGTTGCTCTTCGGCCAGCAGCTCCCGCAGCTCGAAGCGCTCGAGCGTCATGGCGAGCCCGTCGGCCAGGGTCTGGATCAGCAGCCGGTCCGAGAGGTCGAATCGGCGGGGTGCCGCGAACCCGAGGAGCAGGATGCCGTTCACCATGTTGCCGACGGACAGCGGGATGGTCGCGAGCGCGGCCGGCGCATCGGTCCACAGCAGGGTCTCGCGCGCGGAATCGGGGATGGTCCCATCGTCGAGCAGCAGGCTCTCGCTGCGCATCACCTCCACGATCGGTCCCCCGTGCTCGGGCAGATAGGGGGTCTCGACCCCGGACTCCTCGATCAGGCGGATGGCGCCGCTGCGCGGATCCACGCGCAGCAGCCGCGACGCCGAAGCGCCGAGGGCCCGCACCGCACATGAGCAGGCGATCGCGCAGGCGGTGCCGAGGTCGCCGGTGCCGCGCAGGGCGAGGGCGGCCTGCGCCAGCGTGGCGAGGCCCTCACCCACGGCGGGCGGCGCGCCCGGCCCCTGGTCTTCGGCTCCGCTTCGGCCGGCCCGCATCGCCATTCAGCCCTCCGTGCGCGCCCGCGGCATCACGCGACCTGCTTGGCGTCCCCGCCGGGACCGCCATCGGTGCGGGAGCGGCGTTCGCCCACCAGCACGCTCCCCGGGATGCCCTTGCCGTGGGTCTTGAGCTCCTGGGCCACGTCGATCAGCTCGGCCAGATGCGAGACCGGCATGCGGTCGGTGCTGACCAGCGCGATCGTGAGGCTCATGAGCGGGAAGCGCTCGGTGACGTGGCGCCGGTTGGGCACCTCGACATAGCCGCGTTCGCGATCCTCGGCGTCGTAGAGTTCGCCGACGGCGTGATTGAACGCGGCGATGATGTCCTCGGCGACCACCTCGGCCCGGTCGGGCTCGGTGAGCATGACGAAGTCGTCGCCCCCGATGTGGCCGACGAAGTCCTCGCCGCCGCTGTGCTTCTGCGCGGCCTCGGAGATCTTGCGGGCCAGGGTCTGGATGGCCTGGTCGCCGCGCGTGTAGCCGTACTGGTCGTTGAACGACTTGAAGTAGTCGATGTCGATCTGGAGCATCGCGAACGGGGCGTTACGACCGAGCCGCTTCTTCAGCTCGAGCGTGATGGACTGGTTCCCGGGCAGCCCGGTGAGCGGGCTGGCGGAGCGTTGCTGATGGCTCCACTCGAGCGCGTTCTTGATCCGCAGCTCGAGCTCGCGCTTGCCCCAGGGCTTGACGATGTAGTCGTTGGCGCCGCCCTCGAGGCCGGTCAGGCGGGCATCGTCCTCGCCCCGGGCGGTGAGCATGATGATCGGGATGTGGCGCGTGGTGAACGACGCCCGAAGACGGCGGCACACCTCGTAGCCGTCCATGTGAGGCATCATCACGTCGAGCAGCACGAGGTCGGGCAGGATGGTCTGCGCCTTCTCGAGCGCGATCTGTCCGTTCGGGGCCTCGATGACCTCGTACCCGGCGACCTCGAGCTGAAGGGTCAGCACCTGGCGCAGGTTGAGCTCGTCTTCGGCGACCAGGATCCGAGGTTTCGTCACGCCGTGAGTTCCATGGGTTGATGACGCGCCCGCAACACCGGGCCGTTTCGGCCCGCGACCGACCACGCGAAACCGACGCCCGGAGCTGTCCGAAGCCGTCACGGACGCACCGTGGGAGAGCGATTCCACTGCGTGGTGTCATCGGCACTTCGGGCGCCTGACTGAAGCCCGACGTGAGTCCGCGGCAGGGGATGCCGCTTGCCGCCCTTGGGGTTAACGGGGTGGGGGGGTCGGCCGGAGCTCCCCGGCGGGTGTTCGTGGCCCGAGGTGTGCCCCCCGGTCTCAGCCTCCCGGCACGGGCAGGCCCGAGGCCTCCAGGGAGGCGACCGCGTCCAGCGCCGGGTCGCCGGACGCCCCGCGCGCGAGGCTCCAGGCGCCGACCAGGGCGACCATCGCCGCGTTGTCCGCGCACAGCCGCGGGGACGGGATGCGCAATGCGACCCCGCGCGCCGAACACTCGGACTCGAGGCGTCGGCGGAGCGCGCGATTGCAGGCGACCCCGCCGCCCAGCAGCAGCGCCCCCGCCCCGACCTCGGTGATCGCGCGCATGCACTTGCCCGCCAGCGTGTCCACCACGGCCGCCTGGAAGGAGGCGGCGGTATCGGCGACGAACCCGTCCGGCCATGGCGGAGCGCCGCGCGCCGCCACCTCCAGCGCGACCGCGGTCTTCAATCCGGAGAACGAGAAGTCGAGCCCCGGCTGATGCAGCATGGGGCGCGGGAACTCGAATGCGCGGGCATCGCCCTGGGCGGCGAGACGGTCGATGGCCGGGCCGCCGGGGAACCCCAGGCCGAGGAGCTTGCCGACCTTGTCGTAGGCCTCGCCCGCCGCATCGTCGCGCGTGCTGCCGAGCCAGCGGTAGTCGCCGAACCCGCGCACGTGGACCAGTTCGGTGTGCCCGCCCGAGACGACCAGCGCGACCGCGGGCCAGGGCCCTTCCCCGTGCTCGATCGCGGTGGCATGGAGGTGGCCCTCGATGTGGTTGACCCCGATCACCGGGATCCCGAGCGCGAGACCGTAGGCCTTCGCGAACGCGACCCCCACCACCAGTGAGCCGACGAGCCCCGGAGCGCGCGTGACGGCGATCGCGGTGAGCTCGCGCGCCTCGATGCCGGCGTCCGCGAGGGCGCGGGCGACCAGGCGCGGGAGCAGCTCGAGATGGGCCCGCGCGGCCAGCTCGGGCACCACGCCGCCGTAAAGCTGATGCATGTCCTGGCCGGCGATCAGGTGCGAGCGCAGCGTGCGCGCGTCCTCGAGCACGGCGACGGAGGTATCGTCGCAGGACGTCTCGATGCCGAGGACGAGATGGGAGCGGCCCGGCGTGTCGCTCACGTCGCTTCGGGCTCCAGGGACGCTTCGAGCCAGGCCATGTATTTGGGCGCGCCGGCGGCGATCCGGATGGCGACGCACTCGGGGGTGTCGTAGGCGTGGAGTTCGTGCAGTCGGGAGATGAGCGTGGCCCAGTCCTGCTTGCGCGTCTTCATCAGCATCATCACTTCGGGCTGGTCCTGGACCTTGCCCTCCCATCGGAAGATCGAGCGCACCCCGGGCATGATGTTGGCGCATGCGATCAGGCGCTCCTCGACCAGCGTCCGCGCCGCGCGCGCCGCGTCCTCGGCGTTCGCGAACGTGGTGAAGACCATCAGCATCTCGGTCACGCGATCCTCCTCAAGGCGGCGCCCGCCTGTCACGAAGCGGGCGCGGAGTGTAGCATCCCAAGGTGCGTCTCCATCCCCTCCGGTTCTCCGTGCTTGCGGGCACGCTCGCCTGCGCTCTCGCGATCCTGCTCTCCACCACCGGCGCCGCACCACCGGGCCTTTCCGCGATCGTATTCGTGGCGCGCAGTCCGGTGCCGGGCGATCCGCAGGCCATCCCGGGCTTCGGACCGCACCACCGTGCGGTCGTGTCCGGGGGACGACTCCTGGTGCGCGAGAGCGACGGCCGCGTGCGCGACCTGCTCCCCCGCGACGCGTTCTTCGACGTGAGCGATCCCTCGGTCTCGCCCAGCGCCCGTCGCATCGCCTTTGCCGCGGTGACCCACCCGGACAGCGCCTGGCGCATCTGGATGGCGGGCGTGGACGGGAGCGGGTCGCGGCAGGTCACGTTCGGCCATCGCGGCGAGGACGATATCCCCCGGATCGGCGGCGCGGGCGCTCCGGTCGTCTCATTCCCTGAATTCGACGATCTCGACCCGTGCTGGATCGCCGACTCGACCCTGGTGTTCGCGAGCACGCGGTTCCCGCAGCGCGCCCAGTATGCCGACGTGCCGGTGACGAACCTGTTCAGGGTGTGCATCGCTTCCGCGCCCGGGCGAACCTGCCGGCCCGAGCGGATCACCGCCGAACGCAACGGCGCCGAGGAGCCGGCGATGGACTGGCGGACCGGCCGTCTGCTCTTCTCGCGCTGGTGGTTCAATCGCCACCGCGCCGCCGACGGGCCGCTGGGCATCACGACCGATCCCGCCGTGGCCATTCCCGCCGACACCGTGAATCTCTGGCAGACGATGGAGATGTCGCCGACGGTCCAGCGCCCGCGCCTCGCCGCGGGCGATCTGCGCACCCGCCGCGGCACCATGGGCTACCAGCCGAGCGTGCTCGCCGACGCCTCGATCGCGGCCGTCTACGCCGCGAACCTCGGCCTCTCCCCGCTTCCCGGCGGCACCGGTATCCATGCCATGTCGCGCGCCTTCCGGCCGTCGCGCCGGCTCGCCGGGGCGATCGTCTCGGGCCGGGCCGGTGACGCCTACGGCGGCACCGAGGGGCTGGCGCCGCCCTCGGCCTGCTCGCCGGCCGGGCTGCCCGATGGCCGCGTCCTGTTCTCCTACGCCCCCGGAGCGCGGGGCGGGTTCGGGCTGTACCTCATGCACGCCGACGGCTCGAGCATCGTGCGAGTGCTGGATCTGCCCGGCACGCTCGAGCTGGACGCCGCGCCGATCGTGGCGCGCAGGGCGCCGTCCCGTGAGGCCCCGCTCGCGGCTGAGGAGTTCGATCGTCCGGACCATAGGATACGGTTCGCCGCGTCCCGGCGGCGCGCGCCGCTGACCAATCCGATCTCCTTCCAAGTCCTCGTCCGTGGCGTGTCGACATTCCGCTATCACGCCCTCGACGTGTTCGCCGATGGCCCGCCGGGCACAGCCGGACGCGGCGCCGCGGCGCGGACGGCCGGCGCCCGTCTACGCTTCTTCGCCACTCTCGCGCGGCCCGACCGCGAGGGCGGCGACACGGCAGTCCTGGTGCGCGAGGTTCCGGTGAAGCCGACGGGTGAGGTGAACGAGTCAGATCTGCCCGCCGACACGCCGATGTTCGAACAACTTGTAGGCCCTGACGGCCGCGTGCTCATGACGGCGCACGGGCCGGCACACGTCGCCGGGTCCAACGCCGGCACGGCGGGCTTGGCGAGCCGATGCGTGGGATGTCATCCCGGGCACTCGACCCTTCCACTCGAACTCGCCCGGGCGCGTCCGGGCAAAGGCCTTAGGTGAACGACGGCGCACGACTCTCCATCCTTCACACCTGCTGGGAGGGCCATCCTTCCGGGCAGACACGGGTCATCATCGATCTGGCGCGAGGCCAGTCAGGGGCAGGGCACCGGGTGTCGGTCGCCTGCCCGGCCGACTCGCCGCTCGAGCAGATGGTGCGCGCGGCGGGGATCGACGCCGCCTCACTCACCTTCGGTCGTCCGGCCGGGACCGGCGCGGTCGTCGCCCGCGCCGCCCTCGAGCGCGGCGCCGACGTGGTCAACGCCCACTCCTCGCGCGACCGCAAGGCGGTGCTCTGGGCGCGCGCGCATGGCCGGATGACGGCCGCCGTGGTCTTCACCCGGCACGTGCGCACGCTCACGTTCCCGTTGCGGCTGTGGTGGCAGAGCCGCGGTGTGGACCGGATCATCGCGGTGAGCGGTGACGTCGCGCGCAGGCTGGTGGAGCGCGGAGCGCCGGGCGCCAAGATCGTCGTCGTCCCGAACGGGCTCCCCCCCGGATTCCTGGACGCTCAGCCGGGCGAGGAGGCGGTCGCGGTGGCGCGGGCTCGCATCGCCCGACTCGCGGGCGCGCCGGTCATCGGCGTGGTCTCGCGCCGCAAGGCGCAGGAGGTCCTGCTGGGCGCGGCGCGTCACATCCAGCGCCCGCTCAACATCGCGTTCATCGGGATCTCTCCCGAGACCGCGCTCCAGAGGCTCGCGTCGGCCATGCCCCGGCACTCGGTCACGTTCATCCCGTTCGTCGAGGACCCGCGTCCGTTCTATGCGTGCCTGACGATCTCGGCGCTGCCTTCGAAGCAGGAAGGGCTCTCGATCGCCCAGCTCGAAGCCATGGCGCTCGGCATCCCGTTCGTGGGCAGTCGCTACGCCGGCATCCCGGACCTGACCACGCACGAGGTCGACGGTCTGCTGGTCGAGCATTCGAATCTGATGGCGTGGGCCGGCGCGATCGAACGCCTGCTCGAAGACCCCGACCTGGCCATGCGGCTGGCCTCGGCCGGGCGGGCGAAGGTGCTCGAGCACTTCACCTTCGATCGCACTCTCGCCCGCACCGAGGCGGTCTATCGCGCCGCGATCGTGGCGCGCGGGCGGCGCGGCAGCCGATAGGCCGGCGTCGGGCGGATTCCGGATCGGGAGGGGAAATACATCCATCCACGGCGCACGCGCAACCGCGCTTCGACGCTCAACGCTGGCGCGGGAGCGTCACCGTGAAGTCCCCGAGCGGCACCACCATGGCCGTCTCCCGGACGGCCGGATCGTCGGGCTCGGAGAGCGCGAGCGGCCCCTCGCGCCACCAGGCGACGCGCAACCCCAGCGAGTAGACGCCGGGCGGGACGTCGGACGGGACCACCAGGCGATACGTCTCGCGCACCGTCGTGCCGGCCGGCCACTCGGCGACCGGGTAGAGGAGGTATCCGAGGTGACGCACCACCGAGAATACCGTCTTCCCCCCGGCATCCATCAGCATCAGCTGGGTCATGAAGTGGCGGTCGGGGACGGCCACGCGTCGCCAGCAGGTCTCGAACGTCAGCACGTCCCCCGCCACCGCGGTGGACTCGGGCAACGTGAACCCCATGAACGCGAGCTGCCCGTCGTAGGTCACCGGGCGGGCGACGGCGGGGGGCGGCGCGTCCGCGCGGAACAACTCGACCGTGTCGGCCGGGGCGCGCAGGAGCAGCACCAGATCCCCGGCGCTGTCCACCGGATGCAGATCGTTGCGCGCCACGAGATCGCGCAGGCGGAGCGGTGTCCCGGGCTTCACATAGGTCGCGAGCCGCTGGTCGCCGATGTCCGCGAGCAGCGCCGTGATCCCGGTCGGCACCGGATATCGCTCGGTCGAGTAGGTGTAGTAGCCGGTATAGATGTGGTGCAGGGAATGCACGTCGGGCCGTGAGGCGAGCCGGGCGAGGAACTCGAAGGCGGCCACCACGCCGCCCTCCCGCGGGATGCGGGCGATCATACGATCGCGGAAGACGCGCCGCGTACGGTCATGGGCGGAGGGTCCATTGGGCTGCGGCAGTCCCGGCACCGCGATCCATCCCTGGCGGAGCAGCGGGCCGTAGAGGAGATTGCACACCAGCGAGGCCAGCAGGGCGGCGCCCGCCAGGCCGAGCGCGAGCACACGCGCACGGCCCGGCCGCCGCACCGCGACCGAAGCAGGCGCCCGACCGACCCTTCGGACGAGATTCCCGAGACCGCGCACCGCGGCGACGACGAACACGGGCGTCACGAGCGCTGTGTACTGGTAGATGAGCCAGTGCTGCTGCGGTCGCGAGGAGAGGAAATGCTCGGCCAGCACCGGGAGCGCGATGACCAGCGTCACCGGGCTCAGGAGCGGCAGGAACAGGAGCGGCCCGAGCATGTGGGGCCAGTAATAGCGTTTGAGCAGGGTGTCGGTCGGATCGCCGGGCGTGGAGAAGAAGGCGCCGATCGCGCGCAGCGGATCCTTGAGCACGTTGAGGGCGACCTGGCCGAGCGACTCGCCCCAGGCGTCGTACATCCGGCCATACTCGACCGCCGCGCTCGAGAACGCCGGACGGATGACGGCGAACGAGAGCACGAGAGAGACCATCGCGAGCGCGATCAGGGCGACGCCGGGACGCCGCGGCCGGCCGGGGAGCAGCGACGTGAGCCCGATCATCATGACGACCAGCGCGACGTCCTCGCGGCACGCGAGCGACAGCCCCGCGAAGAGCAGGGTGAGCCCCATACGCCCGGCGCCCAACGCCCAGAAGGTGCCGAGCAGCAAGCCGGTCGCCAGCACCTCGGGATGGAACTCGTACAGGTTGGTATATCCGATCGCGGGATGGAGCAGATAGAGCGCGGCGAAGCCGAGCGCGATGCCGTCGTGCCCGAGCTCGCGCCGCGCGATCGCGAACACCGGCAGGGCCCCGAGCGCCAGCGTTGCGCACTGGAGCAACAACAACGTCATGGGGTGACGCAGGAGTGCGTAGACCGGGGCGATGACGAACAGGATGAGTGAGACGTGGTCCCCGAGCCAGTTCATCCCCCGGATCGAGTTGAATAACGTCCCCCGCAACGCCTGATCGATGGCCTGAGCGAAGATCGCAAGATCGAAATCGGAATACAGGTAGTAGCGGAACTTGACCGAAGCGATCACGCCGTAGACCACGGCGTAGCCCAGGATCATCGCTGCCAGAGCGAGGAGCGGGCGTCGCGAGGGCCGGGCGGGCGCCGGCCCGGGAGATGCCGCGGCAGCGGGGGCCGCTCGAAGGGGACGTTCCCGGTGAGGGCGCGCGCGCGACCTGGAATTGGACAATCGACCTCCGGACATCTGGCGCCGGCAGGCGACGATCCAAGGGTCCGGCGGCCTCCGAAGACTAGATGGCTTCGATGGCCCCGGCAACGCGGCCCTGTCACCGTCCAAGCCCATCCTCTATAGTCCGCGCTTCATCGCGACCCGAACCGTCCACCCCGCGAGAACCCGATGAGCCCTAAGATCCTTGATGTCCTGCTTCTGCTCGCCCTGCCCGCATCGGGCAAGTCCGAGGTGCGTCGTTACC
>JBKJXJ010000367.1:0-2621 GCA_046716125.1 Candidatus Eiseniibacteriota bacterium | reverse complement strand
ACCCTGCGCATCGAGGGCCGGCCCCGGGTGGGGCCGGCCCTCGCGGGTTGGCGCGCGCGCCTCAGGCGGCGCGTGGCTCGACGCGCAGTGGATCGCGGCGACGGAGTCGGCGCGGCAGCACCGTCGGCTCCTGGAGGCTGGGGAGGAGCACGCAGACGGTGATGCCGCATTCCGGGCCGGCGTCCACCCGGATCGAGCCGCGGTGGTTCCGGATGATCGAATAGACGATGAACCGGCCGACCTTCCCGGTCGGCCCTTCGCCGCCCACGTCGAACATCGAGTTCCGAAGCGCTTCCGGGACCGCTGGGCCCAAGTCGCTCACCGACAGTTCGATCGAGGCGCTCGGACGGATCGCCCTCAGCCGGACGGTGATGGTGCGGTCGTCCCGGTCCGCCCGGGCGGTTCGCTCCGCCGCCTGCACGAGGAGACTGATCAGCACCTGCTGGAGCTGCTGGGGGTCGGCGGAGACCACGCCGGCCCTCGCATCGAGCACCAGTCGGAGCCTGACGTCCCTGAACCGGCGCTGCGGCTGCAGGAAGTCCACGGTGTTGGTGATCAGCTCGCTCAGCTCGACGCGCTGCGCGACCGACTCCTTCCGCGCCATGTCGAGCAGCCCCCGGCTCAGAAGGTCGATGTGACGCAGATGCTCCTGGGCCACGTCGAGCCGTTTCTCGTATTCACCCGGTTCCATCCGCCCCTTCCGGAGCGCCAGCATCTGGACCTGCGCCTGGATGACGCACAGGTAGGTGTTGATGTCGCGGCCGATCTCGGCCGCGAGCTCGGCCTTGGCCGCCTGCCTCTGCGACTCGACGAGGGACTCCTGCGTCCGTCGCATGACGACGTAACGCAGGCTGGCGTCGTAGAGGAAGATGATGGGGAGCAGGAACGCCAGCAGCCCGATGCCGCCGAACGAGGAGTAAGCGAGCGCGATCGGCGGCGACAGCAACACCAGGGCCAGCGTGCCCGCCACTTCCTGGCGGTGCCCGTAGTTCGACTTCCAGGTCTGCCACAGGGAGGTTCGGCTGGTGAGGGCGATCACCCCGCTCACCGCCCCGACGTTGCACACGTAGTAGACCGCCGCCGCCGCCAGGAACCCGGCGACCGGCCCCGCGAGCCGGCCCGGCACCGGCGCGAAGACGTGCGTTCCGGCGACCGCGCCATAGGCGAGCCAGGCCAGCACCATGGCCACCGACACCTGCGCGGCATTGAACAGCGAGCGGTACCAGGGCTTGCGCTCGATCAGCGCCACGACCAGGCGGCTCGCGCCCAGCGCCGGGAGGAACTCGCCGGGACTCAAGGCCAGCACCATGCAGAGGTGGGCGGACGTGCTGAGGCTGACGTGCCCCCGACCGGTGAGCGATGGGAAGGTGAGGACCTGGCCGAAGCCGGTCGCGATCGCCCACAGGGTGATCACACCGAGCGCCCCCGGCAGTTGGTCGCGCAGGGTGACGCCGCACAGCACGACCGCGACGACTGCCACGCCGGCGATGAAGGCGCGGGTGCCGCCGCTCATCGCCCCCGACGGCGTCGAAGGTCGCGCGTGATCCTGGATCCGGGGTTCCGCCGGCATCGCGAGGGGCGGGGTCGAAGCATCGTCCCGGATCACCACTCGGCGGTGCCCGGTCTGCGACCCATCGCATAGCGCGAGAAGTGGGTCAGGACGACCGTGTAGGTCCTGGTGAGCGGATTGTCGACGCCGACGACCAGCTCCCAGCGCCCGGTGATCGGGTTCAACCACAGGAGGAGCGGCAGCCCGCCGTCGTATTCCGGATGCGCGGGGTCGAGCACCGTGCCGGTGTAGTCCACGTCCACGGTGACCGGCAGGAGGAACTCCGTGCCGTGCGGCAGCAGCTCGAAGTCGAGGACATCGGGCGAATGCTCGCGGATCGAGATGGTCGTCACTCCGCTCAGCGCGAGCGGCGGGACGGTCACGCGGTATCGGGAGCCCGACACGCTGCCGCCGAAGACGGGGACCATGGTCCTGCTGGCAACCGTGTACCACGACGGCGCCACCGGCAGCGTATCCACGCCGCCGATTCCGCCCTCCGGGTCGGTCCGCTTCCCGATCGGGAGCCGGCGAGCGGTCGTCTGGAGTCCCTGCGCGACCAGGGTGGAGGCGTTCGGCGCACTGGCCTGCGACGACGGTGGTTGTGACCCGGTGGCCCGCTCGACCGGGCGATCGGGGCCCTGGAGCGCGGACGTGCCCGGGTCCGGCGCGGTCGGGCCGGGGCCGGAGCACGACAGGCCGCCACAGGCGAGGAGGATCGTCGCGACCAGCCTGCCTGCCCTCATCCAGCGATTCACCCGACGTAGCATGTCAACCTCCATTGCTGACGTACTCCGCGTCGCCATGACGGGCGGTGAATCGAGGGCGTGGGATCGCGTGTGGACCCCACGGTTCCCCCCTCAAGCGGCGTGCCACAGGCAGGCCGGGCGCATGCACGGCAAGCCGTTGCGGGCCAACACCCGGCCCTCTGTACCGGGTCGCCTCCGACCGGGCGGCTAGTGCGGAACGCAGCGGACCGCGGCAACCCGCACGAGTCTGCGTGAGCGGGGGCACGCCCCCGGTTTGGGAGGGCCAAACCCCGCCCCCAAAGCCCCCCCCCCCCCGGCCGCCCCCC
>JBKJXJ010000366.1:0-13805 GCA_046716125.1 Candidatus Eiseniibacteriota bacterium | reverse complement strand
GCACGTTCGCTCATCTCGCGACGAGTCCCCTCGCCTCGTAGGCCCGGTACTGAAGCGCCTCCGCGAAGCGCATCGCGCTCACCTGCGCTTCGCCTGAGAGATCCGCGATCGTGCGCGCCACGCGCAGGGCCCGGTGAACCCCGCGCGCGCTCATCCCGCCCCGATCCACGGCGTCGGCCAGCAGACGGTGGCCGGCCGCATCCAGAGCGCACACCTCGCGCAGTGCCGCGGTGGGGAGGAGGGCGTTGTGCCAGCCGCAGCGGCACCGTTGCGTTACCTTTCTGCAACCTCCACCTCATGGGACGCCGACCTCGTGAGTTCCCAAGGGGTTATCCGTTTCCCCCCCGGACCTTGCGTGAGCGAATCCGCCCGCGCCGGATGGACGTTGGTCTGACGCAACAAACCCTCGCCGAAAAGCTCGGCTCCGGCTTGGGCTGACGCCTGAAGTGCTGGCCAAGAGGGCAGGGATCGATCCTCGGACGGTGCGGAACACCGAGCCCGGAATCCGCGAACCGAGTCGCGCTACGCTCAGGAAGCTAAGGGTGATTCTCGGCGTATCGCCTCGGCCAACCCATGACGGTTCTGATCGGGGGGCGTAGGAATCGCGCCTCAGCCCGGGGCGGCCGCCGCTCCCGCCCACGGTCCGGCGCGCCGCGGCACGCAGCGGACCGTTCGTGGGCTCGAAGCGCTCCTCGTGGACGCGCTCGAGGGACTCGAAGTGATCGGAGAGCACTCGGTAGCAGCGGACAGGACGAAGTCGAACACCAAGGAGACGAAGGCGAGGCTCCGAGCGCGTATCATGACGGATTGGGTAGGCCCCTTGGCTGGGTGCGTGACGACCTATTCGCCGCTGGAGCTGAAGGCTGCCCAGTAGAACGGGTGCGTCGACCGGCCTTGGCTGCGCCGTTCGGCGAGTACCGCGCGGCTCGCCGACTCGAGCGCCGCAGCCGCAGTCGTGGCGCCGGCTGCGCGCGCCGTGTAGAGCGCCTGCATCCATTCGCGGGCGGCCTCGTCCTCAACCGCCCACTGGCTGGCGATCACCGTGCGGGCGCCGGCCAGATCGAAGGCTCGTCGCATTCCGAGCGTTCCCTCGCGCGACCAGGCCTCGGCCAGCCCGGAATGGCATGCCGAGAGCACCACCCAGTCGGTGCCCGCGAGATCGAGCGTGACGACCTCTTCGGCGGTCAGGAACCCTTCGTTCTCGTCGCTCGCATGTTCCTCCGAGCGGTTCGCCCCCGCCAGCGCGAGCCACACGCGGCGCGCCATCCACGGCGAAGCAGTCGCCGCAGGAGAGGTCTTGGGCGCCGGCGGCCGGTCGGCGCGATGGCGCCGGCCTGCGGCGGCGAGCGGCTCCACGCCACCCACGCCTCGTAGCCGGTCGCTGCTGGCGGCGCAGGTGTCGGCCGCGACCACGCCGTGCGTGGCCAGATGGATGACGGCTCGCCCTCGCGCCTCGCGCTTGAAGGTTTGTTCGCTCGCGGCGAGCCCGGTCAGCACCATCGCTTCATGGCTCGGGTCGGCGCGCCATGCACGTGCCACGGCCACGGCCTCGGTCCCGGATTCCGGGAGCGGGCCGAGCGAAGAGAGGCGGCCGGCGGCACACGGGTCGGGGGCGGATCGCACCACGGCTGCGGACAACAGGGCGGCGCCCGAGGCCCTGGTCGGGCCACGGTCGAAATCCGGCGCGCCCATCGCGAGCAACGAGCGGGAACCTGCCAGCAGGGCCGGCTCGACGAGCTCGCGTTCCGCGTTGAGGATGTGCAGCCGCGGACCCTCCTCCACGAGGTAGCCGTTCGCGCCGACGGGTAGCGCCTGCCAGGGCAGGTCGAGCAACGGCCCGTCGGGGACCAGGAACACGTCCGCCGCTCCGGCGAGATGCGGCGCGATGCGGTCCCACGTGAGATCGCGGACCTCGCGGCCGAGCCGCCGAGACTCGCGCTCGGCCCGGTTTCCGGGGATCGAGCGGGGACCCGGCGAGGCGCCGAGGCGTTGGCGCCACGGATCCAGTGCCGCCCGAAGGATCGCTGAGCGCCCGAGCTCGACGAGCTCGACCGCTTCGACTCCGCCACGAGCGACGAAGGCGAGCACGGCGCTTGTATCTTCCCTGGTCCATCCGGGTCGGTATTCCCGCGATTCGACAAAGGCGACCAATGCCTGCCCCGCCCGCAGGCGCGACCGCACGTCGGCCAGGCCGACCTCCGAAGGCGGGAACGTCGCGCCGTGGTTGCCGAGCACGCGCGCATAGGCACTTTCTGCTTCCTCGGCTGCCGTGCGGAGCCGCTCCAGGGCCGCTAGCGCGAGAGAGTCCCCGGTCGACACCGAAGCGCTGACCATCCGCTGCGCCAGTCGGCGCTGTGCCTCGATCCAGCGCCCGTGCGCTCCGGTCACCGCGGTGTCGGACTCAAACCCCTGCGGCAGCCGCCGGCGCGCCAGCTCGGCACGAACCAGCCCGCGTGCCCTCACGAGCCGGTCCCAGGCGGTCGCCCGATCGCGCCCGTCGGCGCCGCGGCAGACGTCGAGAACCAGCTCGAGATAGAGCTCCTGCTCGCGGGCGTACTGCAGACCGCGCCGGTCGGGCAGGATCTGGAGGTTCAGGCGCAGGCGTTCGTGCGAGAGTTGATCCGCCTCGAGCGCCAGGGCCCACGCCTCGTCACGGCGACCCAACCGACGCGCGGCGCGCGCACAGAAATACCGGGCGTGCGGCCCGGCGCTCTGGGACGCGAGCGCGTAGGTCTTGTCGATCCGAGCCAGTTCGACGCGCGCGCGCTCGAGCGCCGCGGTATCGCCGATCGTTTCCAACACGAGCATGAGCCCTTCCTGGGCGCCGGCCAGCGTTCCGCCGGCCGGTTGCCGGGTGGCGCGCTCGGTTGCGATCGCGCGCTCGCTCATCGCGCGCGCTTCGAGCGGTCGCCCCTGCCGGAGCAGGATGGTGGCCTGCAGCGCCCGCGTGGCCGACAGATCCCGCGCCGGCGGTCCTTCGCGAGCCGCAAGGATGGACTCGATCTCGAGCAATTCGCGCAATGCGGTGGCCGTGTCGCCAGTTTGAACGCTCCATTGCGCGAGTCCCTGGCGGACCAGCAGGGTCCGCGGATGACTCGGGCCGTACTGCGACACCATCAGGGGGAGGAGGTTTCCGTGCATCGCCTTCGCGCCGGCATAGTCACCGAACTCAGCCAGGCCGATCGCCAGATTGTGCCGCAGCGCGAGAGCCTCACGCGCGTTCTCGCCGTAGGCGAGACGCACCACGCGCAGCGCCTCCTGCAGCAGATCCATATCGCGGGCCAGGTTTCCCGACCTCTTTTCGACGTCGGCCAGAATGTTGAGCGGGATCCATCGCCCCGGATGGTCGCGCCCGGCCGTTCGCTCGAAGATCCCCAGGGCACCCTCGAGGACCTGGCGGGCACGTTCCAAGTCGCCGAGCTCCATCCAGGGAACCCCGGTCTGAGCGAGGAGCCGCGCGACTTCGGGGTGTTCCGGCCCGTGCGCGCGCTTTCGGATCTCTATCGCGCGCCCCCATGCCTCGAGCGCCGCGTGGAAATCCCGGCGGTCTCGATGGATCAGCGCGAGCTGATCCCAGACTTTCGCGATGAGGGTGTCGTCGGGTGCGAGACGGGCCTCGCGAATGGCGATGGCCCGCCGGACGTGGACCAGCGCGCTGTCGGCCCGGTCAGTTCCCAACAGAAACCGGCCCAGGAGGGAGTGAGCGGCTGCGACCTCCAGGTGATCGGCCCCGAGCCGGCGCTCGCGGATCGCAAGGGACCGAGCCGCGGCCAGAAGCCCGGCGCCGTCGGCGTAGCCGACCCGCTTCCACTTCGCCACGCCGATCCAATGCAACGCTTCAGCGATCGCCAGCGAGTCCGGAGCGCCGGCCTGTTCCAGGCTCGTGAGGGCGGCGGTCGCGAGGCTCTCGGACGCGGCCCATCGTTCCTGCGCCTGCAGTTGCCGGGCGGCCGCGAGGTCACCGGCCGGATCGGCACGAGTGATGGTCATTCGCCCCGGAGCAATCGTTGACGCAAGGGTCATCCCGATCACGATGAGCGCACGCCCGATCATCGCCACGACCCTCGCAGGCCATTGGGCGCACCCGGGCTCTGTTGACGCCGATCCAGCCTCACGGAGACACGCACGAGCCTCTCGTGCAGCACGGTCTCGCGGATTCCAAGGGGGGTCACGATCCTGGCACGTCCGCGGCGGAGGCCCCATCCACGAATGGCTCCGCCGCCACCGGTGCCACAGCGGCGGCGGACACGACAAAGACGAACGCCAAGGAGGCGCAGGCGAGGTTCTGGGCGCGGGGTCATGGCGGATCGGGTCGGCCCCGTGTTTCGGGGCGCGACCCAATGTACCACGACTGCACTATCTCAGCCTCAGCACGACAACCTTCCGGGACGCCTGGAAGCTACCGGCGTCGAACCGCACCAAATAGATCCCGGCCCCGACCCGCCGACCTGAGTCATCGGTTGCATCCCATACTCTCCGGTGCCGCCCCGCCGGCAACGATCCTTCGGCGAGCGTCCGAACCAGGCGTCCCGCAGCATCATAGAGAAGCACTCGCGTCGGTCGTGCCTGGGGCAGATCGAACGCAATGACGGTGCTGCGAACCAGGGGATTGGGAACTGCCGCGTGGAGATGAAACGAAAGCGGCAACTCGCTCGTCTCGTCGTCGCCACCGACGCCAACGACGCCACCCCCGGCCGCCCAGAAACCCCCACCCACCGCAAAGGTGGCTCCGGTCAAAGTGCCGGCGTCCGGCTGCCCGATGGTGCCTACCAATTCGTACGAACCTCCAGAAGATCGCCCTCCTCCTCCGTCCACTGTGAATCTCGAAATGTCATACTGCGCCCATGCTGGCGCGGCTACGCATGTGGCGATTACGATAGGTCCCATCCATCCAATCATCGCTCCGAGCCTACCGTGTCCGGATCCGATGACCTGCTCCCTCGATCTCATCGCTCGCCTCCATCCACGAACACGCCCCGTGTCTCCAACGTGCATCCCCCGCCGCGCGAACCATCCACGTGATCGACTACCGCGGCCCAATCGCCATGAAATAAAAATCGCAATCTGTAGAGCTGCCGCTATAATTCAGCAGCACTCTGATCATTGACGCCGTGGGAGTAGACCCAGGCCCGAAGCCAGCAAGACCCACCGTAAAGCCGGTACACCTCGATGTGACCGTCACGGAGGGCACCGCCGTGAATGGCGTATTGTAAGTAATGTCATATACGCCAGGTGACACCCGTGTCACCGAATAGCAGCACCCCGCTGTGGGAAGGCCATCACTTCTGACGCTGCCGCGAAGGATGCGCACGGTCTCCTCGGCCGCAGGCGCGGAGTACTGCCCACTGGGTCCAAGGAAGATGTTGCCGACCACCTGCAGTGCCTGAGATGGGCTGGCCGTGCCGATTCCGACATTGCCATCACCCTGCAGAGTCATGACGCGTCTGATGTCATTCGAGCCACGCTCGATGTTGAACCCCAAGTAGTTGAGGGGTCCTTGAGCGCCGTGAAAACTTGTCGACAGATAGTGATAATCGCTACTAGTATGACCGAAGCGTAAGACTTCCGTGTCAAATCCGGATTGTAGTTCCAACATAGTGTGTGGAGTCGAAGTCCCGATGCCGACCTTGCCGTTGGTAAAGGACAGGTCGCTGCCGTTCAATTTCCAGGGGCCGGCGGCAAATCGAGAATACGGCGCGGCAGTGACCGGCTGTCGCGGCGCAAGCACGGTCGGAGACCCCGAGCACGACAGGTCGGAGCAGACCTCGACCTGGAGCCAGCGCGCGTCTCCGTTGAAGGCAGCCACCCCGAACTGGTCTCCGCCGTTCAACTGAACGGTGAAGAGGCCGTTCGTCACCGGGACGTTGGCCATGATCTGGCTCGCGCCGATCTGGGTGCCGCCCACCGGCGGAGCCCCGCTGCCCGCGGCGTCCCACAGGCTGAACCGCAGGTGGGCGGTTCCATTGACGGGACTGCCGTTCTGGTTAAGCTGCCCCTGATAGGTGAAGCCCGTGCCCAAGGGAGCGGCGAGAACCGGGCTTGCGGCGATGGCGCCGAAAGCGACGAGAATCGTCCGGCAGCAAATCCGAAGCAGAGTCTTCATGATCGACACCTCCCTGGAAGCAACGCCCGGCAACCCTGGGTGAACGGTGGCCGCCGCCGGGAAACCGAACTCCGATCGGCGACGGTTGCCCCGCAGGGGCCGGCCCATCCATCCATACGTCCCACGTGCGCCATTCGAACGCCCTCGGGAGGGGAGAATCGCTGTCTCGGGTCACCCCGCCGGGGCGCTTCAACGGGGGGGATTCTCCAGTGCGATCTGGCGCACCCAAACTCCACGCACGCCGGTCTCGCGGCCTGCCAGGGCCCGGAAACGATCGAAGACTCGCGAGCGTGCCGCCGACCGGGGTGTCTCCACCGGAAGGTCCACGACGCCACCCACACCGCGCAGGCGCTCGACCGCCGCTTTGCCGACCGCGGGGTACTCGACCGGCCGCCCTGGTTCGGGAGCGGGGAGGCGGCCGAGCTCCGCTTCCAGCTCGGGCACGGGCGCGGGGCTGGCGACGATAAGAAGGTGCTCGCGCCCTCCCGCGCTCGTGACCGTCCACGCGTTCTCCAGGCCGTCCACCGGACCCGGCAACAGAAACGTGGAATCGGCGGGCAATGGGTTGCCCACGTCGAATCGGGGCTGCGGGAAGAGCAGATAACGCTCCCCCCGTTCGTCCTCGTTCAACACGTAGACCCAGGCAGGTTGCGTGGCGCGAAACTCGAGCGACAGGCGATCGCCCGGTTTCACTCGATCGCCGGTGACCAGTCGCGTCGCTCCTCGGTCGTCGCGGCGCAGGAAGGACGCTTCGACGGCGTAGGTCGCTGTCTGCAAAGCCACGGGGGAGGAGACCGCGGGATCGGACGGCGAAAGGCGGCGCGTTCGCCAGGGCCCGAACGCCGCGATGGCCAACGCAACGATCGTGAAGACTGCGGCGAGGCTCGCGATTGCAAGCATCCGGCCGCGAAGGCGTCCCGCCCGGGCGCCCGCCTCCCCCGCTTCGAGTGCTTCGACCATTTGTCGCGCGCTCGCGAAACGCCGGTGTGGATCGGGTGCAATCGCCTTCTCCACGAGGGTCGCGAGCAAGGCCGGCGCGTCCGGGTGTACTTCCGCCAACGGCGGCCTCGGTCCCCGGGCGGAGGCATCGATCAGCTCAGCGAGGGATCCGGCATCGAACGGATGGCGTCCCGCCAGCGCAAACCAGAGCACCAGCCCGAGCGAATAGACGTCCGATTGTTCCGACGCGGCTGCCCCCGCCAGCAGCTCGGGCGCCATGTACATGGGAGTCCCGGACGCCCCTGCCGCCTTCAGCGCCTCGTGGTCCCAGCGGATTCCCAGGCCGAAATCGGCGAGCACGTGACGCCCTTCCGTGTCGCGCACGACGTTCGCCGGCTTGACGTCACGGTGGAGGAGTCCCGCCGCATGCACCGCGGCGAGCGCCGAACCGAGCTGGGCCCCGAGTCGCACCGCATCGGCGGGGGTGAGCGGCCCCCGGGCGCGCACCTCGTGTTCGAGGTCGGTGCCGCGGATCAGCTCCATCCACAGCCCGACGCGGCCGTCCCGGCGGTCGATCCCGTGTACGGTCACGACGTGCGGATGCCGGATGCGGGCCGCGGCCCGACCCTCGTCCATCAGTGACGCGCCGTCGACTCCCGCCCGCAGTAGCTTGAGTGCGACCTCGCGTTGCAACCCGGGATCCCAGGCTCGGAAGACCTCCGCGTGTGCGCCGCTGCCGATGCGCTCGAGGAGCAACAAGTCGCCCCAGCGCTGGGGCAGGACCCGATCCTCGCCAGCCGGCTGCAGGCTGCGGCTGAACTCCGCGATCCGTGAAATGTCGCGCAGTGCGGCGATTCGAGCCAGTGCAGCGGAGTGGGGATCGCGCGCGACGGCATCCCAATCGACGGGCCGACCGTCGGAGATCGAAGCGAGCAGCTCCTCGACGGGGTCGCGGTCAGCGCTCATGGCCCATCGCGTCCGCCAAACGGGCGAGCGCCCTTTGCACCGCCATGCGCGCCGCATCCCGACTCGGCCGTCCCGTCATCCCCGCGATCTCCGTGTAGTCGAAGGCAAGCTCGATCCGCAGGTGGAGCAGCTCCCGGTCCGCCTCGTCGAGCGAGGCAAGCCCGCGCTCGTAGCGTTCGAGCACTTCGGCACCGATCGCCTGTTCGAGCGGCGAGGGAGTAGGGTCCGGCAGGGATTCGGGCACATCCTCCGGACCCGGCCGCCGTGTCGCCCAGCGCACCTCATCCCGGATACGGTTGAGCACCGCCTGGCGAACATAGGCCTGAAAGACCCCGGGCCCGCGGACCTCGATGCGATCCAGCCCCTGGAGCACCCGCATCAGGGTCTCCTGCACGAGATCCGAGGTGTCGAGGAGGGAACGGGCGCGCATGGGGAGGCGACCGCTCGCCCAGCGCTGGAGCCGCGGCAGATAGCGCGCCATCAACGCCTCGAGGGCACTCCGATCGCCATCCTTGGCGCGCTGGAGCAACTCGGTGGTGACGAGGAGCGGGTCATCACGCACCGGCTGTCCCGAGACGGACGGCTGATCCACGGCAGCTCTCGAAGTTGGGAGTGAGAAGCGATGCGGACCGGCCCGAGAATAGCTGAACGGCCAGCCTACATTGATGCGAGAATCTTCGCCTTGACGCTCTCGTACTCGGCTTCCGAGATGAGTCCCGAGTGAGTGCTAGCCTTCGTTGAAAAGAAGACGGCTCCAGGTAGGATGGGCCGGTTCACGGCGAAGTGGATCGGACCATTCCCAACAAGGAGCCATCGATGAGCAAGGTAGACCGGAAGCCGAGTCAGCGGAAGCTCGAAGTTCTCCGGACCGACGCGGCCGCGCTACCAGCGGGGGCCGGCCGATCGTCGCTACTACCGCTGGGGTCGGGAGCATGGTTCGGTGTACCTAGCGGACCAGAAGGTGCCGGTGCGGGTGCGCGACGTCCACACGGATCAGGAGGTGCGGCTGCCGGTGTAAAAGCGACTGCAAGCGCCGCGGGGTGGGGACGCCCAGTTGATGGGTCGGGTGCTGCGGGGGCCGGGATGCCGCAACTACCGGGAGACGGCGGCACAGGTGCCGGAGGTGTTCGGGCGTGCGGCGGTGATCCAACGCTGTCGCTGGCACAAGCGCGAGAACGTGCTGAAGTACCTGCCCGAATCGAAGCGGCCGGCGATGCGCAGGAAGCTCCAGGCCGCCTGGCAACAGCCGACCTACGAGCAGGCCAAGGCGGCGCTGAAGCGGGTGCGCAGCGAGCTGGCGCTGATGAACCAGTCGGCGGCGACGAGTCTGGACGAGGGGCTCGAGGAGACGCTGACCCTGCACCGTCTGGGGTTGGCCGCGGAACTGCGGCTGTCGTTTGCGACCACCAACGTGATCGAGTCGGTCCAGGCCCACATCGGGCGGCTCACCGATCACGTCGACCATAACCAGAACAGTGAGCAGAAGCAGCGCTGGGTCGCGACGGCGCTGCTCGAGATCGAGCCGCGGCTGCGGCGCGCGCGCGGCATGAAGCACCTGCCGGCGTTGGGCGCTGCGATGCAGCGCGAGATGGGCATCACGAAGCGTCAGGCTGCGGCCTGATATGCGGAGCCGTCACATTTCAACGAAGAAT
Organism: Candidatus Eiseniibacteriota bacterium; assembly: GCA_046716125.1. GTDB lineage: Bacteria > Eisenbacteria > RBG-16-71-46 > RBG-16-71-46 > RBG-16-71-46 > WS-11. The sequence goes on along the minus strand of JBKJXJ010000366.1, from coordinate 4,145 downwards.
GGCATTGACTCCGGAGAATCGAACCTGGAACCTACCTGCGCGATCTCCCCTAAGCTGGCGGGACCCATCCACAGCCGGTCGTGCCCCCGGGGCCCCGATCTCGTTCCGGCCCGTTCGTTCCGGCCCATTGGGACGTAATAGGGGCGGCTCGCACTCGCGGCCGCCGAGTCCACGCGCCAAGAGGGCCGTTTCTGGAGGCCGACCATGAAGAACCAGGGCGTCGCTCTTCCCCACCGCCTGCGCCCTGTCATCCACCCACCACCCCCACTTCACGGAGGTGCTCAATGAAGCTAGTGCCCTTGGTCTCTTGTCTCCCACTCCTGGCATTCCTCGGCCTCGCACCGAGCGCTCTTGCTCAGCAGCAACTTCGTCAGGGCGTGCCCGACATTCAGGAAGTGAGTGGGCACACCATCAGGATCTTCCGCATGGGTCGCAACTCGTATGGTTACGAGATCCGACGTGGCCCCGTGGTGCTCGTCCATCAGCGGCGCAATCCCTTCACAGGTTCGCAGATGGGGCTGAATCGCAAAGAGGACGCTCTGAAGACAGCCACCTGGTTGCTCGATACCGTCTTGATGAGAGAGCAGATGCTTCCCCGCAGTCGGAGACTGCCCGAGGGAAGCGCCTTGACCAGATCCATTCCAAGCACGGTTGCCGCCACATTGGGAGTAGCCCTCGACAAGACACGGTGACTCCATCCCCCCTTGCGAAAGGCGAATGCACATGAGGCCCCTTCTTCTCCTCACAGCTTTGCTCGCTCTGTGCTTTACCAACGCACAGGGCCAGCCCGGTGGCAGCTTGGACGACACCTTTGGAAACCATGGCCACACCCTGGCCGATCTCAGTGCCCAGAACCGCTACGACGAGCGCGCGACGGAGATCCTCATCCAGTCGGACGGGAAGCGAGTGGTCGTCGTCGACCGCTATCCCTACATTCAGCTCATTCGCTTCAATGCGGATGGGACGTACGACGCCACATTCGGTGAGGGCGGTTTCTCCCAGGCCGCTCGCCTGGGGCACTTCGGCGGGCCCCAATCCAATGCGGCGATCCAGTCCGACGGCAAGATCGTCGTCACCGGCGAAACAGACTGGAACAGCAGCACGCAGACCGACTTCGGCGTCGCGCGCTGGAACACCGATGGCACCTTGGACGCTTCCTTCGGAAGCCAGGGCATGGTGATCACCGACTTCGGCTACTGGGACGAAGGCAACATGGTGAGAGTTCAGCCGGATGGGAAATTGCTGGTCGCCGGGAGAGTCATCATCAACAACGTTTCATTCATCGGACTTGCGCGCTACATCTCCGATGGATCCCTTGACGCGACGTTCGGAGTGAATGGGAAATACGTCAACGTGCCGAACGTGGAGCTGGCCGACATGGGATTGACACCCGACGGCAAGCTCATGGTGCTGGGCGATGCGACCGACGACTTCGCTCTGGTTCGGTTCAACGCGAATGGATTCATCGACACGAGCTTTGGCACTCAGGGGTATACCGTCTACTCGTGGACTCTGGGCGGATACCATCCGTTCATACGATCCCTGGCGATCCAACCGGACGGCAAGCTGCTGCTGGGTGGCTCCATCTACAACAGCGTCAATTCCGACATGCTCGTCGTCCGATACGGTGCCGACGGAGTGATCGACAACTCCTTTCACGGCGATGGCAAACAAACAACCCACATTGGCGGCAGCGAGAGCGTTCGAGACCTGACGGTTCAGCCTGACGGGAAGATCGTCGTGGCAGGAGACGTGTATTACGGTTCTTCCCTGCCGACCAAATTCGCGTTGGCCCGATACACGTCGAGCGGCGACCTGGACGGCACCTTTGGCGTTCGGGGTACGCAGATCACGTCATTCAGCGGCTACGATGGCGCGTCAGCGGCCGCCGTGGCCCTTCATGCCGATGGTGACATCACGGCTGCAGGAGCGGCCGGGAAGAACTACGGCGAAGACGTGGCCGTCGCGACCTATGACGTTCAGGGCGCTCCGGACGAGCAGGGCTATCCCGTTCAGACGATCGGCGCCTTCTACGCCGACGTCGGCCTCACGTATTTCCTGGCGTCGGCTGTGCAGCCCGATGAGAAGCTGGTGGCGGCCGGATATGTATGGAATGGCCTGGACCACGACTTCCTCGTGGCGCGATTCAACCGCGACGGGACCCTGGACCAGACGTTTGGGATCGGCGGATACAGCAAGACGGACTTCTCGGCAGTACAGGAGGGCTCGGGGGACGAGTTGGCGCGATCGCTCGCCATCCAGCCGGACGGCAAGATCGTGCTGAGCGGTTCGTTCTTCGGCTTCACCGTCGGCGGTGCTCTGCCCGTGGCGCGCTTGAATTCCGATGGCAGCCTCGACCCGTCCTTCGGGACAGGTGGCATGACACTGCTGGATCTCCCCGGAGTCTTCGAGGAGGGGAATGCCGCCCTGCTTCAACCCGACGGGAAGATCGTCATCGGCGGGAGCGTCTTGATCGCTGACTTCGACTTCATGCTGTGCCGTCTCAATACAGACGGCACGCTCGATGGTGGGTTCGGCAGCGGCGGTGTCGTCACGTCCACCTTCGGATATCAGGACATCGTGTTCGGGCTCGCCCTGCAGCCGGACGGAAAGCTCGTGGCCAGCGGCAACACCTCCCTCCCCAACAGCTTTGCGGGATTTGACTTTTGTACCGCCCGATACAACACGGACGGTTCCGTGGACGCGGGTTTCGGCACAGGTGGAAGAGTGACGACAGACTTTGACGGGGGCTTTGACTTCGCCGAGGCAATCGCGCTGCAAGGAGACGGCGGCATTCTCGTCGGTGGCGGCGCCCCGATCAACGACGACTTTGACTTTGCTCTCGCGCGATACGACGCGGATGGAATACCAGACCTCTCCTTCGGCATTGGCGGCAAGCGGACACTGGGGCTCCTCGGATACGACATTGGCACTGCCGTCGCGCTGCAAAGCGATGGCAAGGTCTTGCTCGCAGGATTCACGCAAGGCACGGGCGCCAACTACAACACGGTGCCGGTTGACTTCGGACTCGCCCGCTACGGCTCGACGGGAGCGCCGGATGGAGAGTTCGGAGATCTCGGGAAGGTCGTCTCGGACTTTGGTGGCCAGGAATTTGCGCATTCGATGGGTCTGTTCGACCGGAGAATCTACGTCACGGGCTCGAAGAGAGTATTCCGTGAATTCTCGGGGACAGACAAATTGTTCGGCATGGTTGCCGCCTACATCACGGGACCGCCGCCGGCGGATGAGCTGATCGACGACGAGATCGATGACATTCTCAACCTCCCCGGTGTCCCGCACGGCACGAAGCAGAGCCTGACGGCAAAGCTCAGGGCCGCTCTGAGTTCCCTGGCAGCAGGCGATACCACGGGGGCTTGCAACAACCTCCGCGCCCTCCTGAATGAGGTGAATGCACTCACAGGCAAGAAGAAGCTGACCGCGGCTCAGGCTTCGCAACTCATCGCCGATGTAACGGCCATCATGACCACGCTGCGTTGCTCGGGTCAGGGCTCGCAGCTCCTCGCGAATGCACCCACGACCGACACGGGCGAGGTGGTGGAGGTTCCGACGAGGTTCGCGCTGGAGCGGAATTGGCCAAATCCGTTCCAAGGATCCACGCTCTTCACCTACCAGTTGCCAGTCGCCAGCAAGGTGTCGCTGAAGGTCTACAACGTGCTGGGGCAAGTGGTCGCGACTGTCGTCGATGAGGACCAGGCTCCGGGCTGGAAGTCGGTTCGTTGGGATGTGTCGGGCTTGCCGAGCGGTGTGTACTACTACCGACTGAGGGCCGGCTCCTTCGCGGCAGTGCGCAAGATGCTGCTGCTGCGATAAGGGCACGAGTTTCGAACCGGCACCTGCTGCATCGCGCGCGGTACTGGCGACGGCGCAGCAGGTGCCCTTGCGTTCCGGCGCAGAGCCGCGGCACGTGCGGCGGGGCTGAAGTATAGGAACTCCCATACGCGCGACTCGAAGTATCCGCCCGTCGTGACGCCCCGTTCCAGGGTCAATCCGCCGGTCTGAGCCGCGACGGGCCGCCTGCGACACGCGCGGCCGGCTCTTGGCTGCCGCCGCTCCCGCCCATGGCCCGGCACGCCCGCAGCGCCGGCCAGGTATCCTCGCGCTCCACCACGGCGGGCGGCTCGTCG
>JBKJXJ010000365.1:0-10658 GCA_046716125.1 Candidatus Eiseniibacteriota bacterium | reverse complement strand
CTGCGCGCCGCGTGGCCGGGCGAGCGCGCCGCGGATGCCGCCGCGCGCCTGCTGGCTCCGCTCGAACGCCTGCGGGTGCCGGTGCGGGAGGCGCGGGCCATGCTCGGGCTGGCGCTGCGGTTCGCGCCGCTCCTCCAGAGCGAATCCCGGCGTATCGCGCGCGTCCAGGAGCTCCGCGCGGGACGTCCGCCCCGCGGCGCGCGCGAGTGGTTCCAGCGCCGGCGCGCGGCGACGGTGCCTCTGATGGTCGGAGCGCTCGAGCGCGCCGAGCGCGTCGCGCTGGCGCTCGAGGCGCGACACTACCGGCTGCGTGCGCCTGGGGCCGCGGTGGGTTGGGGCGAGCCGGCCCGCCTGGAGGAGCTCGAACCTCCGGGCGCCGGCGCCCGCGTGTGGAAGTTCGCGGCGGGTTTGCTGGCGGCGGCGGCGCTCCTGTGGCGGTCGTGAGGTGCGCGTGCTCAAACTGGTGGTGGCCTACGACGGGGCCGGCTTCGACGGCTGGCAGCGCCAGCCCGAGCGGCGCACGGTCCAGGGTGTGCTGGAGGAACAGTTGACCACGGTATTGGAGGAGCCCATCAAGCTTTCCGGAGCGGGACGCACCGACGCCGGCTGCCACGCGCGCGGGCAGGTCGCGAGCTTCTCGACCGCGGCCACCCTGCCGACCGAAGCGCTGACGCCGGTGCTCAATCGGCGGCTGCCGGAAGACGTGCGGGTGCGCGCCGCCGGCGACGCGGCGCCGGGGTTCGACGCGCGACGCTCGGCGATCGCCCGCCGCTACGCCTACCGGCTGCTGCGCGAGGACGATGTCCTGTTCTCGCGCTTCGCGTGGCACCCGAGGCGCCTGATCCATGCCGAGGGGCTGGCCCGCGCGATCGCTCCGCTCCAGGGCGAGCACGACTGCGCTGCGTTCCAGAGCACGGGGAGCACCCCGGGCGTGAGCATCTGCGAGGTGACGCACGCGGCGTGGCGGCCATGGGAGGGCGGGATCCAACTCGATATCACCGCGAACCACTTTCTCTACCACATGGTGCGCAGCATCGTCGGCACCGCCCTCGAGCTGCAGGCGGACGCCGACCCGGCGGCCGCGATGCGCGAGGTGCTCGCCTCGCGCGATCGCAGCCGGGCCGGCCCGACGGCGCCGGCCCATGGGCTCTGCCTGGAAGAGGTGGTCTATCCCGAGGAGGTGCGGGGATGACCCGGCGCGGCATGGCGACTGTCGCCGGCCTGCTGGTCCTGACGTTCGCGTCCGGTCCGGCAACCGATCCCGGTCGTGAGGGCGCGGGGCTTAAGGTCGAGGGCGTGCGGTCCGCGGGCGCCCAGAGCATCTCGTCGTCCCGCCGCAGCGCCATCGTCACCGCGGCCCAGCGCGTCAGTCCCTCGGTGGTCTCGGTGAGCGTCGTGTCCACGCGTGTGGTGCGCGCCGATCCCTTCCAGGGCATGTTCCGCGACGAGTTCTTCGAGCGCTTCTTCCCGCCGACCCAGCACCGCGAGCGGGTCTCGGGACTGGGCTCGGGGGTGATCGTGGACCGTTCGGGACTCGTCATCAGCAACGAGCACGTCGTTCGCAACGCCGAGGAGATCGCCGTGACGCTGCCCGACGGGCGCCAGTTTCCGGCCAAGCTGCTGGGCGCATCGGCCATCTACGACCTGTCGGTCCTCCAGATCAAGGGCGAGCGGCTGCCGGTGGCGCCGCTCGGCAACAGCGACAACCTCATGGTGGGCGAGTGGGCGATCGCGATCGGGAACCCGTTCGGATACCTGCTCAACGACCCACAGCCCTCGGTGAGCGCGGGCGTCATCAGCGCGACGCATCGCGACGTGAAGTCGGCGGCCACCGAGTCCGGGGTCTATAAGGACATGATCCAGACCGACGCCTCGATCAACCCCGGCAACAGCGGGGGCCCGCTGATCAACGGGGATGGCGAGGTCATCGGCATCAACACGTTCATCTTCACGCAGAGCGGCGGCTCGATCGGGCTCGGGTTCGCCATCCCGATCAACCTGGCACGGAGGATGGTGGGCGAGGTCGCGCGCTACGGCCGGATGCGGACGGCGTGGCCGGGCCTCTCGCTCCAGCCCTTGACGCCCACGCTGGCGCGGCGGCTGGGATTCGCGGACGCGACCGGCTGGGTGGTCTCGGACGTCATCGCGGGCGGTCCGGCCGCCGCCTCGGGCGTCAAGGTCGGCGACCGCATCCGCAAGGTGAACGGCCGGGTCATCAACACCCTCGACGACGTGCAGCGCAGCATCTACGGGGCCGGGGTCGGCGACCGGATCACCCTGGTGGTGGAGCGGGACGGCAAGGCGCTCACCCACTCGTTCATCCTGCCCGAAGCGCCGCGGGTGAACGAGTGATCGCGCGCTACTCGCGGCCGGGGATGCGTCGCGTCTGGAGCGACGCGCGGCGGCTCGAACTGTGGCTCGAGGTCGAGCTGGCGGTGACGGCCGCGCGCGAGCGGCGCGGCGAGGCGCCGGCGGGCACGGTCGCGCGTCTGCGCACCCGCGCGACGCTGGACGCCGAGCGGATGGCGGTGATCGAGGCCGAGGTCGGGCACGACGTGGTCGCGTTCCTTTCGATGCTCGCGGAATCGGTGGGGGACGACGCACGCCACGTGCACGTCGGGCTGACCTCCTCGGACATCGTGGACAGCGCGCTGGGGTTGCAGCTGGTCGAGGCCGGCGGCCTCCTCCGCGACGGGTTCGACGGCCTGCGCCGGGCGGTCTTCGCGCTCGCCCAGCGCCACCGGACGACCCCGATGGTCGGGCGCACCCACGGCGTCCACGCCGAGCCCATCACGTTCGGTCTCAAATGCCTCAGCTGGAGCGAGGAGCTGGCGCGCGACGGACTAAGGCTGGACGATGCGGTGGTGGGCTGCGCCGTGGGCAAGTGTTCCGGAGCGGTCGGGACGCTCGCCCATCTCGACCCGGAGGTGGAGGTGGAGGCGCTCGCCTCGCTCGGACTGACCCCGGAGCCGGTGGCGACGCAGGTCGTCGCTCGCGACCGGCACGCCGTCATCCTCGCCCGGCTGGCGATCATCGGCGGCGCGCTCGAACGCATCGCGATGGAGATCCGCCATCTGGCCCGCAGCGAGGTGCGCGAGGTCGAGGAACCGTTCGGCGAGCGCCAAAAGGGGTCTTCGGCCATGCCGCACAAGCGGAATCCGGTCCGGTGCGAGCGCGTGTGCGGGTTGGCGCGGCTGCTGCGCGGGTATGCGCTGGCGGGGCTCGAGAACCAGGCGCTCTGGCACGAGCGCGACATCAGCCACTCGTCGGTCGAGCGGGTCATCATCCCCGATGCGTTCCTGACCGCCGACTACATGATCGCCGAGCTGACCGGGATCATCGAGGGACTCCGCGTCCATCCGCAGCGCATGCTCCGGAATCTGAATGCCGGCGGCGGACTGGTGTTCTCGCAGGCGGTGCTGCTGGCGCTCACCGGCGCGGGCATGGCGCGCGACGATGCGTACCGGGTGGTCCAGGGCCACGCGCTCGCGGCACTGGATGCGGACGGTTCCTTCCGGGCGCGGCTGGAGACCGATCCCGCGGTGAAGGAACGGCTGACGCCCGAGGAGCTCGCCGCCTGTTTCGACCTGAGTGCTTCGCTGCGGCACGTGGACGCGCTGTTCGCGCGCGCCACCGCGCCCCGCGCGGCCGTGGCCGAGGCCACCACCCGATGACCGCCACCACGTCGGCCGCGCTTGCCTACTCCGCGGAGGAGGCGAGGGACCCGGCCGGGGTGGCGGCACGGCTGGCGGAACGTGGCGTGACGCTCGAGCCGGACGAGGTGACGCTCCTGATCGAGCTCCTGGACCGGCCGCCGCTCTGGGCCGAGGCGGTGCTGTTCTCGATCCTCTGGAGCGAGCACTGTTCCTACAAGTCCACGCGTCACCTGCTCAAGCGACTGCCCACCTCGGCGCCGCAGGTGATCCTGGGTCCGGGCGAGGATGCCGGCGTGGTGGCGCTCCCCGCTCCGTGCGAGGACCTGGCGCTGGTGATGGCGCATGAGAGCCACAACCACCCGAGCCAGGTGCTGCCGGTGGAGGGTGCGGCGACCGGCGTGGGCGGCATCGTGCGCGACGTCGTGTGCATGGGGGCGGAGGTGGTCGGCGTGCTGGATGCGCTGCGCTTCGGCGATCCGGTCGCCGGTGGGGTCGCGGTGCGCGACATCGTGCGCGGCGTGGTGCGCGGGATCGCGGACTACGGCAACGCCCTCGGAGTGCCGAACCTGGGCGGCGATGTGTACTTCGACGCCGGCTTCGACGCCAACTGCCTGGTCAACGTGATGGCGCTTGGGCTAGCGCCACGCGACGGCATCCTGCGCAGCCGCGTGCCGGAGGGACCCCCCAAAGGCTCCGATGAAACCTGGGTGTTCGTCCTGGTCGGCAAGCCGACCGACGAGAGCGGCTTCGGCGGTGCGTCGTTCGCCTCGGGCGAGCTGGGCGGCGACCAGCGCGGCGCGGTGCAGCTGCCCGACCCATTCCTCAAGCGTGTGCTCAACGTCGCCAACGCCGAGATGTTCCGGCGCGTGCGCGAGCGCGGGATCACCGTGGGCTTCAAGGATCTCGGGGCGGGCGGCGTGGCGTGCGTCACCTCGGAGCTGGCGGCGGCGGGCGGTCGTGGCGCCGAGATCCGGCTCGACGATGTCCATCGCGCGCCGCGCGCGATCCCGCCCGAGGTGCTGCTCTGCGCCGAGACCCAGGAACGGTACTGCTGGGTGCTGCCCGAGAGCTTCGTGGCCGAGGCCTGCGATCTCTACAACCGCGAGTTCGCCCTGGGGAGCGTCTGCCCCGGGGCCGGAGCGCGGGCGATCGGGCGCGCGGATGAGAGCGGTCGTTACCGGGTCATGTGGCAGGGCGAGGTGGTCGTGGATTGCCCGGTGGAGGCGATCACCGCCGGGCGCAAGGCGCAACGCCCGGCCCGGCGCCGGCCTCCGCCCGCGCCGGTGCGCCCGCAACCGGGCGCGACCGACGTCCACGGCGCACTGCTGGCGCTGCTGGGTTCATGGAACGGCTGCTCGCGCGAGTTCCTGTTCCGGCACTACGACAGCGAGGTGCAGGGTCGCACGTGGCTCCGGCCTGGCGAGGGCGACGCCACCGTCATCCGCGTGCATCCGGACCGGGCGATGGGCTTGGCACTCGCGGTCGGCGGTAATCCCTTCTGGTGCGGGAGCGACCCCGAGCTGGGCGCTCGTCACGCGGTCGCCGAGGCGACCCGGAACGTGGCCTGCGCCGGCGGCCGTCCGTGGGCGCTCACCGACTGTCTCAACTTCGGCCATCCGATGGAGCCGCAGGTGATGGGCGACATCGCGGCGACGCTCGAAGGACTCGCGGTCGCGGCCGAGGCGCTGGGCGGGATGGCGGCCCGCGGCGCGTCGCTCCCGTTCGTGAGCGGGAACGTCAGCCTGCACAACCAGAGCGGCGACCGGGCGGTGCCGGCATCGCCCATCGTCTGGTGCGCCGGGGTGGTCCACGACGTGACGACCTCACTCGGGCTGGCGCTTCAGACGCCCGGGGATTTCCTGCTGCTGGTGGGGGAGACGCGCGACGAGCTGACCGGCAGCGCCTACGCGCGCGAGGTCTTGGGCGAACCGGGCGGTGCGCCGCCGTCGCTCGACCTGGCGCGCGAGGGACGGCTGCAGGAGCTCGCGGTGCTCGCCGCCGAGGGTCGCTGGGCGCGCGCCGCGCACGACGTGTCGGATGGCGGGCTCGTGGTGGCCCTGGCCGAGATGGTGATGGCCTCCTCGCCCCCACGCGGGCTCGGCCTGGAGGTGGATCTGGCCGTGCTCGAAGTCTCGCCGCCGGCGGCGCTGTTCAGCGAGAGGCCCGCGATCCTGTTCGAGGTGGCGCCCGAGCGGGCGGCCCGCGTGTTCCAGGCCGCGCGCGAGCGCTCGCTCCTGGCCTGGCCGATCGGCACCGTCGCCGCGGCCCCGCTGCTGCGCGCGCGCCTGCCGGGCGGCGACACCGTGCAGTGGACGGCGGAGGAGCTGCGGGCGGCCGCCCAGGCCCCGCTCTCGCGGCTCTGGAACGAACGCGAGGAGGAACCATGAGCCTCGCGCGCGTGGCGGTGATCCGATTCCCCGGGGTGAACTGCGAGGCCGAGAGCGCGCGGGCGCTGACGCGTGTCGGGCTCGTGGCCGAACTCTTCATGTGGACCAGGGCCCCTTCCGAGCTGCGCGATTTCCAGGCCTACCTTCTGCCGGGCGGATTCTCGTACCAGGACCGCGTGCGCGCAGGTGCCCTCGCATCCAAGGATCCGCTGATCGAGGTGCTGGCCGAAGAGGCCGGGCGCGGCAAGCCGGTGCTCGGCATCTGCAACGGCGCCCAGGTCCTGGTCGAGACCGGGCTCGTCCCGGGCGGCTCAGGCGTCGAGCTGGCGCTCGCGCGCAATCGGATGCCCGACCGGAGCGGCTACTACGCGCGCTGGATCCACACCCGGGTCGAACCGTCGCGCTGCGTGTTCACCCGCGCGCTCGAGCCCGGCACGCTCCTGCCGCTCCCGGTCGCGCACGGCGAGGGACGGTTCACCTCGCGCGAGGCGGGGCGGGTGGAGGCGCTGGCGCGGGCCGGTCAGGTGCCGCTCCGCTATGCGTCGAGCGACGGGGCCACCGCGGCCGCGTTTCCGGAGAACCCGAACGGAGCGGATGCCGCAGCGGCCGCGGTGTGCAACGGACAGGGCAACGTGCTGGCGCTGATGCCGCACCCCGAGCGGGCGCAGGATGCAGGCGCGCTGCCGGCCGGCGTGGCGGGCGCCTGGGGCGAGGCGCGGGAAGCGTCCCGCATGCGGGGCGAGTGCGACGCGGCGGGCCCCGGGTTGCTCCTGTTCGAGGGCCTCAAGCGTCACCTGGTGGAGGCCTGATGGCGACCAAGCGCGTGCCGGCGGCGACGGTGGCGCAGGCCTGGATCGAGCTCAGGAGCGACGACCCCGAGGCGAACTCGGCGCTGGCGGTGGCGCGCGCCCATCTGCCGGCGGGGCGGGGGCTCAAGAGCCTGCGAAGGATGCGGCTGTTCGAGCTGAGCGGTCCGCTGCCGCCGCGCGCGATCCTCGAGGGACTGCTCCATCGCTCGATCCAGTTCTACAATCCACATAAAGAGCGCTGCGTCGTGCGGGCGAGCGCCGCGGAGGCCGCACCGCTGGCCGCCGAGGAGCGCGTCGTGCTGGTGTTCGACCGTGGCGAGGAACGCCGGTCCGGGGCCGAACGCTGGTGGCGGCATGAGACGAACCGCGAGATCGAGGTGCGCGAAGGGACGGCCTGGGTGATGGGCTTCGAGATGCAGGAGGCGGACCCGGCCGGGGCGGCGGCCGATCTGGCGGTGCTGCGGGATCGCCGTCATGGTCTACTCTGTAATCCCCACGCGCAGGAGCATCGCGTGGCCGAGGGGAAGATCCCGCTGCCGTGGATGGGCGCGAAGGCATGATGAGGACGCCAAACACCGTGGGATCGGATAGGGGAGGGCGGACGTGACCGGCTGGAGTCCCGAGAAGACGTGGCGCGAGGAGTGCGGGGTGTTCGCCGCAGTCGGGATCGCCAAAGCGGCCGAGGTCGTGGGGTTGGGGCTCCACGCGCTCCAGCATCGCGGCCAGGAGTCCAGCGGCATCGTCTCGTGCGACGAGCACGGCGAGTTCCGAGTCCACAAGGGCATCGGGCTGGTCTCGGACGTCTACGACGACGAGATCCTGGCCGGGCTCCACGGCCAGCTCGCGATCGGACACAACCGCTATTCCACGACCGGCAGCCTCACCCTCGAGAACACCCAGCCGTTGCGCGTGGTCTACCGCGGCGGACCGCTGGCACTGGCCCACAACGGCAACCTGGTCAATGCGCGCGAGCTGCGCCAGGGCCTCGAAGGCTCGGGCTCGATCTTCCAGACCACCCTCGACACCGAGATCTTCCTGCATCTCATCGCGCTCTCCTCGGCCTCGACGATCGAGGAGGCGCTGGTCGAGGCCGCCCGCCAGGTGCGGGGCGCCTACTCGATGGTGGTGCTGACGCGTGACTCGGTGCTGGCCATACGCGACCCGCATGGCTTCCGGCCGCTGTGCATCGGCCGGCTCGGGGACGGCTACGTGGTCGCGAGCGAGACCTGTGCGCTCGACCTGGTGGCGGCCGAGTTCGTGCGCGAGGTGGAGCCGGGCGAGCTGGTGCGTATCGACCATCAGGGGATGCGGGTCGAGCGCGCCCTGCCCGCGGCCGACCCGCCGCGTCACTGTATCTTCGAGCACATCTATTTCTCGCGCCCCGACAGCCGGGTGTTCGGCGACACGGTGGACCGCGTGCGCCGGAAGATCGGACACCGGCTGGCCGAGGAGCATCCGGTCGAGGCGGACGTGGTCATCGCGGTCCCCGATTCGAGCAATTCGATCGCGCTGGGCTACAGCGAGCGCTCGGGCATCCGGTTCGAGCTGGGGCTCATCCGAAACCACTATGTCGGGCGCACGTTCATCCAGCCGCATCAGGGCGACCGGGACTCCAGCGTGCGGGTCAAGTTCAACCCGGTGCGCGAGATCCTGGTGGGCAAACGCATCGTGCTGGTGGACGACTCGATCGTGCGCGGCACGACGTCGCGCAAGCTGGTGCGCATGCTGCGCAGGAACGGCGCGGCCGCGGTGCATTTCCGAGTCGGCTCGCCGCCGGTCACGCACCCGTGCTTTTACGGCATCGACACCCCAAGCCGCCGCGAACTGATCGGGGCGGTCAAGACGGTGGAGGAGATCCGCGAGTACCTGGGCGCCGACTCGCTCGGCTACCTCTCGCACGAGGGGTTGCTCGCGTGTGAACACGACGCGGGCCGCTTCTGCACCGCCTGCTTCACCGGCCGCTACCCGGTGGCCGTGGACCCCGAGGCCACCAAGCTCTCGCTCGAGCGCATGCACCGCGAGGCCGGGGCGGGGAGCGGGTTGTAGATCGAGCGACGGGCGACGATGCCACTTCGGTTGCGCGCGGTCCCCGCTGCAGTGATGGTCCTGGCGATCGCGCCCGGCCTGCTCATGGCCGGCAAGCGGATCGAGTCGAAGCCGCCGGTCAATGCGGTCGGGTGGTTTGGTTCGCCGCCTGACGCCGCGAACCTGGCGGCCTACATGCTCGAGAGCGATGTCGTCGCAATCGGCGAGTTGACGATGATCGACTCGCTCCCCGCGGAGCACGTCATGAGAGGAGTCGCTGCGGAGCGCGACAGCCTGCAGGGGATGATGCCCAGGTTCCCAAGCAACTACTACACGGTGATCTTTCGCATTCGGGAGGTCTTACTCGGGTGTGCACCCGACTCGGTGATCTCCCTCGAGGTCTTCCTCGACCCAGGCAATCTACGTTTCGGCCGTGAGGTTCTCCTCAACGCCGGCCACGAACGGGACAAGATGATTGGCAATGCATCGGTCATCCGAGCGAATGGGGACATCCTCTGGCCGGTTGGCTGGCAAGGCCATCCCCGGCTCGTCCGGCTGAGCCAGCTGCGTTCGGCCCTGAAACCAATCGCGAGGCAGCATCCGTCGAGGTCCTTCAACGGAGCCGGGGCAGTCGCCCTCGCGAGCCTGAGCTTCCGGCCCGATGGGATCGCGACCGTCGGCAGAATCAAACTGGTTGCCGGTTCGGCTGCGACTCTACCCAGTTACCTGAAGCTCGCTGGTCCGAGAGGTTGCGGGGTCCTCATAGACAGCCTGCGTCGGGCCGAGGTGGTGATCCCGATCCCGCGGGGATTCCGCGACAGCGTCCTGGTTGTCTCGGGCTGCTGCAGCCGGCTTGTCGTGCAAAGAGGCTTCGTCCCTGCGTTCAGCGCTCGAGTAGAGGGCCTCGATCGTGTTCTGGCCGTGGAGCGAGGCCGCATCCGAGTCAGATCGGTTCTGAGCCGCTAGATTCCCCGATGACGCGCGCAGGCTACGCGGCCGTCCCGAATCCATCCCCGGCCGGGACCGTCTTCGTGCCTCTCATACGGAAGTAGGAGAGCGCGACGCGCACCCGCGCTTCGAGCGAGGCGTCCAGCATGTCCTCGCACAGCGTCGCCGCGTCGCGGGCCTCCCGGGCGCCGTATCCGAGCTGCCGGAGATACGGAACGACCTCCAGCTCGTCCGCGTGCTCCGCTGCCGCCCCGGCACGCGCCTCCGCGGCTTCCTGCTCACGTGCCTTCTTCGCACACGCCTTCGCCGCCGCCCGTGCCTCGGCCGCCGCGAGTCGCTTCTGCCGCATGAACTCGGCGCCGAACGTCCGCTCGGCTTCGTACTGGTTATGCGCCCGGCACAGCAGCCGGATGCCCTCCACCGTCGCCTCGCCCCCGCGCGCGAACGGCTCGATGTGATCGAACTCGACCAACCTGGTCGCTCCGCACCGGTGCCCGTCCTCGCTCACGAACGTGCACCGGCCACCGTCCCGCTCCCAGACCGCGCGCTGGACTTGGTCCGGGACATGGCGGGAGTCGGCAGCCGACTGCCGGTGGCCGGGACGGGGCTGCTCGGTCGCCGCGAACTTCCGCTTCCTGAGCTGCGGGAGCAGTGCCTTCAGCGCCAGCGAGAACACCGCCGCCAGGTCGCCCGAGGGGAGCTCATGGCTCAACAGCTCCTGGGCGCACACGAGGTTGTCACGGTCCTCCCGGCCGAAGGTGAACTGGATCCCGAAGGATTCGGCCGACAGCGGTTCGACACGCTCACTCCGGACCGGGACTGTTTCATTTTGA
>JBKJXJ010000364.1:0-2517 GCA_046716125.1 Candidatus Eiseniibacteriota bacterium | reverse complement strand
CTTCGGCCTCGCGCGTGCGACCGGCATGGAAGGCCCGACCGGCGGCAGCATGATGACCCAGTCCCCGACGCGGGCGTCGCCGCTGACCGCCGAGGGCACGATCGTCGGCACGTTCCAGTACATGGCGCCCGAGCAGCTCGAGGGGAGGGAGGCCGACGCGCGCGCCGACCTGTGGGCGCTGGGCTGCGTGTTGTACGAGATGGCGACCGGCAAGCGCGCGTTCGAGGGCGCGACCCAGGCGAGCCTGATCTCCGCGATCATGCGCGACCACCCGCGCCCGATGAGCGAGCTGGCGCCACTGAGCCCGCCCGCCCTCGAACGCCTGGTGAGCGCGCTGCTGGCGAAGGACCCGGACGATCGCATCCAGACCGCCCATGACGTGAAGCTGCAGCTTCAATGGATGCTCGACCCGGTGACGGCGTCCTCGCCGTCATCCTCCGCCGGCTCCGCGGTGGCCGCGCGACCGCGGGTCGCGGGTACGACGACGCTCGCGTGGGGCGTGGCGGCCATCGCGCTCGTGCTGGCGATCGCCGCCTGGCTCTTCCCGCTCGGACGCGGAACCGATCGCCTGGAGCGGGCGCGCCTCACGGTGCCTGAGCCCCCGAACGCGCAGCTGTCTGGGAATGCGGCTTCATCCGCGATCTCCCCGGATGGACGAGCGCTCGCATTCGTCGCCTCGGATTCGGCCGGGCTCTCGCGGCTCTGGGTGCGGCCGCTCGACGCGCTCGCGGCGCGCGCGCTGCCGGGCACGGAGCACGCGGGCGGGCCGTTCTGGTCGCCCGATGGACGCTCGCTCGGTTTCTTCGCGGACGGCAAGCTCAAGACGATCCTCATCGGGGACGGCACGGTCCGCGCCCTGTGCGATGCGCCGACCTCGCGCGGCGGGACGTGGGGCCGAGAGGGGATGATCGTATTCGCGCCGACCGCCGCGGGCGCACTGTTCAGTGTGCCGGAGGATGGCGGTGCGGTCACCGAGCTGATCCGGCCCGACTCGACTCGCGGCGAGACCGCGTTCCGATACCCTTGTTTCCTGCCCGACGGCCTGCGTTTCACGTTCGTCGCGCTCCCGCCCCGCGCGGGCGGCCACGCGATCTACCTGGGCCGGCTGGGCTCGAGCGATCGCAAGCTCCTGATGCAGGCCGAGGCCGCGCCGGTCTACGCCGAGCCCGGGTGGCTCATCACGCTTCAGAACGACCGCCTGGTCGCGCAGCGCTTCGATGCCGGCCCGGGGAAGATCTCGGGCAAGCCGCTCGCGCTCGGGGAGGCGCCGGTTGTGCAGGGGCCGGACGGCACGCGCGTCGTGTCGGTCTCGCGCACCGGCATCATGGCCTACTCCGCCCGCCGTCGATCGGACACCCAGGTCGTCTGGCTCGACCGGTCGGGGCGGATCGAGCGGAAGCTCGCGCTGCCGAGCGGCCACTGGGATGAAGTCTCGCTCTCGCCCGACGGGACCCGAGCGCTGCTCACCCGTCGGCGCACCCAGCTCGAATGGGAGCTGTGGGTCATGGACGTCGCCAGCGGGCAGGCGACTCGAATCGCCTCCAACACCGGGGGCTCACTACCCATCTGGTCGCCCGACGGGAGACGCACCGTCTACCTGAACCTGTCCCGTGGTCCTGCCGACCTGCTGATCCAGTCCGTGGACGGCGGTCCGCCGGAGATGCTCTACAGATCCGAGGAACAGTTCAACAACCCCCACGGATGGTCACGCGACGGCCGGCTCATCGCGTTCGAGTCGCCGCGTCGCGAGACCGGCTGGGATGTATGGGGGCTGCCGGTCGAGGGCGACCGCAGACCGATGCCGCTGGTCCAGACGCCGTTCAACGATGGCGGCGGCTGGTTCTCACCCGACGGGCGCTGGCTCCTCTATTACTCGGACGAGACCGGAGCAAACGAGCTCTACGTGCGATCGCTCCAGGCACGAGGCGTGCGATCCACCATTCCCGGGTCGAAGACCACGACCCCTATCGGTGCGTGCTGGTGGTCACGAGACGGCCGGGAGATCCTGTTCGATGCCGGAAACGGTTCGATTCGCGCCGTTGACGTGGAAGCCGGAGACACGTTCCGCTCCGGCCGGGCTCGCGTGCTGTTCGAGACCGGTGAGAACGTGATCAAGGTGTGCCCGACGCCGGATCATCGGAGATTTCTCGCGACCGTGCGAGCCGAAGAGGCCTCCGCGCCGGGGATCACGATCGACATGCACTGGACGGCGGCACTGCGGAGGCGGTGAGCGAAGTGTGAGGCTCGCCGCTCCCCCGCCGCCCCGGGCGTTTGAGCGGGGTTATTGGTCAACTTGGCCGTTGACGGTCCCGCGCCGTGGCTCCTAGGCTGCGAGGTGCCGCGCCTCATGGGCGTGCGACCCCCAGCAACGTTCCCGGGAGGAGGATCGTGCCGTGACAAAGCGAATCGTTCTGAGTGGCATCGGCTTCGTGATGGCGCTGTGCGCGCTTCCCCCCACAGCGTGGTCGCAGCCGGACCTGATCGTCGATCAGGAGAGTCTCCGGCAGCACTGGGTGG
>JBKJXJ010000363.1:0-10310 GCA_046716125.1 Candidatus Eiseniibacteriota bacterium | reverse complement strand
TCACGCAGCGGCCCGGGGACCTGGATCTTGATGGTCATGTCTCGCGCCCCCGGTGCACGTCTCAAGCGACGACCTCGCCCACAGCGTATCGCCGTGAGCGAGGTCGGTGCAAGGACGTTGGATCGGTGGCCGCGTGCCGGTCGTGCTCCGCCCTAGAACCTCACGACGCGCCGGCTAAAGGTCGTGCCGTCCACGCGCGCGCGGACCAGATAGACGCCGGTGGGAGCCCGACCACGGGTCAAGGTCATGCCGTCCCAGCGCAGCTGGGCGTGGCCGGCCGACAGATTGCGCTCTTCGGACCACACCATCCGGCCCTGCAGGTCGAAGACCGCCCAGCTCACCTGTGCGTCCTGGAGCAGGTCGAGCGAGAACTCCACGTCGCCGCGCGAGGGGTTGGGGAATCCATTCGACATCGCCAGCTCGCCGACCGCGCCTTCCTCAGTCGACTCCACGGCGTCCCTGCGGCCGCCCCTGGTCTTGACCTGGATCGTGGTCGTGAACGAGCCGGTGAGCGCGTTCGTGGCGACGAACTTCACCTTGAAGTTCCCGGTGAAGGTTTGAAGCGGCCAGGTGAAGGTGCCGGCGGTGTTGGTCGCGTTGGGCGTGAAGACGGCGCCGCTGTTCGCCGGCATCGTGACCGGCACCATGGTGAGCGACGTGATCGGATGACCATCCGGATCGCTCGCGGTGACGGTGAAGCTGACGGTGGAGCCGGGGACAGCCTTGACCGTCGTCGGAGCGACGACGACCGGCGCCCGGTCGGTCGACGGGATGAACTCGATGACGCCGATGTCGGCGAAGAGGACCGGCCCCACGCCGCTGTTCACGATCGACGGATCGTCGCGCCGGATCCCTCCCGTCACGTCGGTGGCGGGCCAGTTGGGCAGGTCGGTCTTGGCTGCGTCGATCGCGGGAGAGCCCGCGAGGAACGCGAAGTTCCCGGCCGCGGCGTTCGCGAATCTCGGATCGGCCTGGCGCGAGTGGGCGTCCTGGCCGCTCACGACCTGGTAGGAGGCCAGGCTCGCGTAGCGCGTGTTGATGTACTTGATGATGTCCTGCGCGGTCGAGTTCCAGAAGATGTTGTGGTCCGAGACGAACCCGGGCGCCGAGTCGAAGTTCACCCAGAGATTGAACTCGTCGGTCGTGAGGCCGTTGTTGACGCCGATGCAATTGTAGAGGCGCTTGTTGGGCGAGACCCCTTCGATCGAGAAGCCGTCCATGTCATTGCCGTAGGCGATGTCGTTCATGTGGATGGTCCCGACCGCATTCAGGTGGTCATAGCCATGGTCGCCGTTGTTCCAGGCGCGGTTGTTGTAAGCGAGACAGCTGTCGGCCGCGGTGTAGAAGTTGATGCCGGAATCCGGGTTGTGATGGACCCGGTTGCCGTGGAGCGTATTGCGGGGAGCGGTGTGCAGATAGATCCCGGCCACATGAAGGTCCCTCGGATCGGCCATCCGGAATGCCTCGTTGTTGCGGATCGTGCAGGCGTTCGTGCCGGCGGTCAGGCCGATGCCATGGAGGTTGCAGTCCGAGACGACGTTCTCGTCGATCAGCAGGCGCGCGCCGTTGACGGCCTGGATCCCGTAGCTGTTCGCGAAGGTCACCTTGTTGCGGGCGATGACCAGATCCGTGCACGGGTTCTGCATGTAGATGCCGCGAGACTCGGTGCGCGTGACCTCGAAGCCTTCGATCGTGACCCAGGACTTCGAGAACAGGTTGAAGCCATAGTTGCGGCGGCCGACCAGCGTCTGAAGCGAGCCGGGATCCGTGCCGCCGAGATTGACGTACAGCCCCTGCCCCGACACCCAGACGAACGAGTTGGCCGGGATGAGATTCGGAGCCAGGGTCGAAGGCGACAGCCGCGCACCATCCACGAACACCTGGAGCGGACCCCAGGACACCGTGGACGCGAGATAGACCGAGCCGGTCGAAAGCGTCCAGAGTCCGGTGTTCGCGAAGTTGTCCGCGCCGTCCACGACGACCCCCGGGCCCTGGGCACGGATGACGAACGGCGATCCGGCGGCGCCCGAGGCGGGGACCGTCACCTGCTCGCGATACACTCCGGGCTTCACGATGATCGTGACCCCGGCGCCGCTGTGGGCGGCCACGGCGGCCGTGATCGTGCAGTACGGCTGGGCTTCGGTCCCCGCGCCCGTGTTGGAGCAGGTCGCGGTCTGATTGTCCACGTAGTACGTCTGGGCCGAGGCGGACGTCGCGAGTGCGGCGCCAAGTGCGAGGGCCGCGGCGGCGACGCGGATGTGGCGGCTCAGATCTCGGTAAGCCTGGGGACGGGCGACGGCACGGAAAAGCACGGCTTCCTCCGGGGATGATGTCGAGTAGGAGAGACCGGTCGCTGGCGGAGTGCCATGACCCAAATTGAACCGAAGGCGAGAATCGTGCCACATTCTCGGAGGGGCACATACGAAACGCCGCGCGATGGGCGGAACGGACTTACGCGCGGCGTGATGAGAGGCGCCCGGGCCCGCCGCGAGGGATCGAGTTCGATCCTGCGGGAAACCACCCAATCCGGCGTGAGGACCGTGGGGCCCGGCCCATCACCTGATGAGCAACATCCTCCGGGTCCCTCGCCCCTCCTGGCTCGAGAGCCCGTAGAAATAGAGACCCGATGCGACCGGCCGCCTCGAGCAGACGAGAGGCTACGGCGGCGCCGAGGCGACCGTTCGCCGGATCACCGCGGTGGCCGGATCGGTGCGCTGAGCGCGTAGTGCCCGGGGGACGCCGTCACGGAGGATCCGTCACTTGGCGGGTTGATCGGTGGCGCCCTTGATCGTCAGGCCCGGTATCGCGCGCACCCCTGAGACCTTGCGGCGCCAGAACGGGTCGAACTTCGAAACGTGGGTCCCGACGCTCACGGCGGCGTGGTAGAACGTCTCGGGCGTCTCGACGATCCCGCAGTGTTTGAGGTTGCTGAAGAAGACGATGTTCCCGAACTCCCAGAGTTGGTCGTCCGGCACCTTGGGAAGGCTGAGGAAGTACTTCCGCGCGGTCGAACGCTTGATGTAGATCCCGTTCTCCTGCATGACGCGCCACACGAATCCCGAGCAATCGAAACTCTTGAGCCCGGTCGCGCCCCAGACGTAGGGGCGCCCGAGGTGACGCTCGATGACGGCCCGGACCTTGGGCTTTACGTCCGGGGCCGGGCCCATCACGAGTGAATCCCCCGGCGCCCGTCCGGGAACACGTGTGTCCTGCGCCTGACTCGTGGCCGCTGAATGGATCGTGTGGAGGATCAGCGCCGTGATGACGACCCGTCTGATGCGGCGCATCACTTGACAGCGTTCCCCAGCAGGATGCCCAGGCCGATGAACAGTCCAGCGAGGAAGATCGCCACCGAGCGGTTGTCGGCCTTGAGTTGATCCGCGAACGGGACCCCCGGAGTGAGCATGTCGAAGATCTTATAGGCCAGGACAAACCCGGCCAGGCCGATGCCGAGCGAGATCAGGATCGAGATCAGGTAGTTCACCAGGTCCACGAGTTCCTCCATGGGTAAGCGTGCGCAGTGTTCGTGTGGCCGCGACCAACTTGATTGCCACGCTGGGCGGCGCGGGACCCGACCACAGACCCCGCGCCGCCGTGTGGCGCGGCCCTACTCCCCGCCCTGACTCCCACCCGTCGGAGGCGGATCGACGACGATCACAGGATCCAGTCGGAGTCCGGGATTCTCATCCGAAACGACGGTGTACTTGAATCGGCCCTTGTTCCGGGGTGTCTGCCTGGCCGTCGCCGCTGCATGCGTGAGCCGCCGTCCTCCGAACGGCCCGTCGTCATCGAACTCGATCGAGAACCCGCGCGCGTTGGTGCCTGCCCACTGGACCTCGTCCCGAGTCGTCATCACGAGGGTCTCAGGCTCGACCCGGATGACATTCGCATCGACCGTGACCGAGATGCTGTGTGATCTCATTAGCGACCTCCTCTAGTTGGGGGATGCCACTTCTTTGGACATAACTGGCGCTGACCCGGCCAGGACCTGAAACGCCTGCTGTTCGCGCCACTCATTGAAGACCGGGGAATCCCGGAGCCAGGTCCTCGGGTAACCGGTCGTCACCGCCCTGCCGAGCCAGGCAAGCGCACGATCCCTCTCCCCAAGCTGCCAGAATACGAGTGCGGCGCAGTATTGAACCTGCATGTTCGTACTGTCGGCGATGAGGGCCTGTTTGAGATAGACGCGAGCGCTATCCTGCTCGCCCAGCTTGGGGAACACCGTCGCCATGTTCGCGGGAATCTCAGCGTTGAAGGATCGACCGCTCTTCGACCTCGTCTCGATCAGCTCGCGGCCCAACTGGATGGAATGTTCATAGGTCTTCTCGGCCTGGACCCGCTCATTGCGCAGGAAGTAATAGGCTTCACCGAGATTCAACCATGAATCGTACGCCGCGAAGCCGAATTGGATGGATTGGTTGTACGCATCAATCGCATCGGCGGCGCGGGCTGAATTGAAATATGCGGTTCCCAGGTTGTCGAATGTGGTCTTCGTCGGGTGCAGAGTCAGAGCGAGCTTCAACGTGTCGACCGCACCGTCGTAGTCGCCATTGAAGACCAGGAGGCCCCCCAGGTTCGCGTAGCCGCGGTATAGTTCCGGCGCGCGACGCACAAGCTCCCGGTACGTCTGAATCGACTCCTCGACACGACCCTGTTTCCACTGCCATGTTGCCAGCCACCAGTAGGGCTTCCAACAGTGAGGCCTTCGGGCGATGACTGAAAGATAGATATCGCGCTCCTGTTCCGGCTGACGCAACCGGTTGTACGCGCCCCCGAGCCGGGCATGCGCATCATCGTCAGTGGGATTGAGTGAGCAGGCGCGCGCGAAGGCCCTGATCGCGCCAGAGTCGTCGCGCTTCAGCGAAAGAACGATCCCCAGATTGCGGAACCCCTGCGCGCTCGCGTGGTCGCGATTGATCGCCTCCCGTACCGACACCTCGGCCTGGTCGAGCCAGGTCGGATCGTTGCTGTACAAGAAGCATCTCCTCTGCGCACCCGCAAGCCATACGCGTGCGGCAACCGCATCCGGCTCGGTCCGACATGCCAGCTCCAGGTCACCGACCGCCCGGCGAGCCTGCTCCAGTGTAGTCGCCATTCGCAGACGCCCGATGCCCTGAAGAAGAAAGCTCAAGGTTCCCGCCCCGAGGATTCCGTGCTCGGCTCGGGAGTCCCCGCCCTGTGGCGTCAGCCCCAGCATCCTGACGGCATCACGATTGACGATGTCCAGAAACTCGAACGGCCGGGCCACCGGAGTGGCGATCGAACGCGAAGCGATGATCCTCCCCCGTCGCGCATCCCAGAGGTCGAGGCGTACGCGAATCGTTCCGGCCCTCTCCTCGAATGTCGGGACCAGGGCAAGATTCGCCCCGAGCAGCCCGTGGGCATCAGAGGCCGACATCACCTTTGCGTCGAGACCGTCCTGGAACGCAGCGATCTGAAACCCAGGGGTTTCCTGGTGTTTCTGCAAGCGAGAGCTGAGCAGATCGATCGTCCCGACGGCGAAGTTGGCGAATTCCTCACTGAATCCGGCGGTCACTGGTGCCAGCACCGCGAGATTGCGATCGCTCGGGAGGGACCGGGCGATTGTCGTCCACCAAACCGCCCAGGCGAGTGCCGCGACGGCGCCCAGCACGACGGTGATCGTCACCGCCCGCCGCGAACGCGTCCATCGTTCGGGTCGAACGATTGCAGGCGCTTCGGAGGCGCCCGCCGTCGCCTTTGCCGAAGCACCATCCCCCTGCGCCGCGGTCATCTCACGCAGCACCTCACCACACGAGGCCTGTCGGTGCGCCGGATCCTTTGAGATCATCCGCCCGACGACGTCGGCGAGCGCCGCACCGACCTCGGTATTCCGCTCGCTCACCGGCGGGGGATTGACGGTCATGACCCGCTCGAGCACCAGCTGGTAGCTAGGGCCTGCGAACGGGTTCTGCCCGCTGAGCAGCTCGTAGAACACCGTCCCGAGGGAGAAGATGTCCGTGCGCGGGTCGAGCCGGCCTCCGTAGTGCGCCTCGGGTGACATGTACTGGGGCGTACCGGCGATGACCTCCGCGCGACCCTCGGTGGTCATCGTGGTCAGGAGCGTCGGGTCGGCGCCTTCGGGAGCGTCCGGACGCCGAGCGATCCCGAAATCGAGGATCTTGATCTGCCCGTTCCCGGTCACCATGAGGTTCTCGGGCTTGATGTCGCGGTGGATGATCCCGCGCGCGTGCGCGGCGCCAACCGCTTCGACGCATTGCGAGGCCAGACCCCAGAACTCGGTCAGTGGCAGCGGCGTGTCCATCCGCGCGCGCAGCGTCGTCCCGTCCACGTACTCCATGACGATGAGCACGTCCTCGTCGAGGTCGAGGACGTCATAGATGGCGGCGATCCGATGATCGGTGATCTGACTTGCCCGCCGGGCTTCCTTGAGGGCCGCGAGGCGGCGGGTCGCCCCCGCGGTGCCGTCCGAACGCAGCCGCTTCAGGGCGACGCGTCGGTTGAGGACGGTGTCGTGGGCGAGGAGGACCTCCCCCATGCCACCTCGCCCGAGCACCCTCTCCACGCGGAAGCGGCGTAGGATGGTCTCCCCGACGGCGCTGAACGCGCCGGTGGGGTTCGAATCGGGAGCGTCGGGTTCGTTCAAGCGGCCGCCTCGTGAGGTCGGGAACACTGCGGGGTGCTCCGATCAGCGATGCGGCGGGGAGTATACTCCCCCGCTGAGCGCAAGCGATCGGGGCCTGGCCGCCCGCGGACGGAGGCTGCCCGCCCCCTGGGGACCCCCGCGGGGTGGACGCATGAAGCGGCTGCTGCCCGAACGACTGCTGAACGCGCTGCGGCCCGAGGTGGCCGCGCGATACGAGCCGCCCACCGACATCGTGCACGCCTCGCGGCGCCGTGTCCGGCTGGCCGCGGCGCTCGGCGTGGCCGGACATGCGCTCTTCATGGCTGCGGACGCAAGCGGCCTGCTTGGCGGCAGTCCGCTTGAGCGCCGGGTCGACATCATCCAGGACGGGCTCGCGGTGGTCCTTTGCGGGTCCCTCCTGCTGGTCGCGAGCTTCTCGTCCCTCGGCGATCGATGGGTGCTCAGCTTCGCCCTCGGGGTCGAGGTCCTGCTCTCCGCCCTCATCTCCATCGCCGATCCATGGACGACGTTCGATCGCACCGGCCACCTGCCCGGGCTCACCTGGGTCATCCCGGTGATCATCCTGTTCCCGCTCCTCGTGCCGGCGCGGCCGCGGGTCACCCTCATCGTCTCGAGCCTGTGCGCGCTCACCATGCCGGCGGGGATGGCGGCACTCGCGTCCATGGGGATCGTCACGGCCCGCACCGAGGATTATCTGTCCAGCCTGCTCGGCGGCATCGTGGCGGTCGGCATCGCGTCGGTCGCGGCCCGCGCCGTCTATGGCGCCGGCGGACAGATCGCGGCGGCCCGCACCGTGGGCAGTTACGAGCTGGTCGAGCTCATCGGCCGCGGCGGCGCGGGTGAGGTCTGGAAGGCGCGCCATCTCCTGCTGGCGCGGCCCGCGGCGGTCAAGCTGGTCCTGCCCGAATCGCTCCAGGGTGCGCGCGAGGAGCGCGACACCGCCCTCCAGCGATTCACCCACGAGGCCCAGGTCACCGCCGACCTCACCTCGCCGCACACCGTCGCGCTCTACGACTTCGGTGTCAGCGCCGACCACTCGCTCTACTACGTCATGGAGCTTCTGGCCGGATCCAACCTCCAGCACTTCGTCTATCGGCACGGTGCGGTCGAGCCGCGGCGGGCGGTGAACTGGCTACAGCAGGCGTGTCACTCGCTGGGCGAGGCTCACGCGCGCGGACTCATCCACCGCGACGTGAAGCCCTCCAACATGTACCTCTGCAGTCGGGGCCGCGACCTCGACTTCATCAAGGTGCTGGACTTCGGACTCTCGAAGCCTGCGGCGACGCAGAGGTCCGCCGGACTCACGGTCGCGGGAGTCAAGATGGGCACGCCGGGCTACATGGCGCCCGAACAGATCTATGGCATGCCGATCGGGCCGGCCACCGATCTCTACGCGCTCGGGTGCGTCGCGTACTGGCTGCTGGCCGGCGTCACACCGTTCGATTCGGACGATCCCGGCGCGCTGCTCCGCATGCACGCGCAATCGCCGCCACCACCGCTGTCGACGAATGCGACACAGGCGATTCCGGCCCGGCTCGAAGCACTGGTGATGGCGTGCCTCGCCAAGGAACCGGCCGATCGGCCGCAGGACGCCGACCGGTTGCGCGCCGATCTCCTGGCCAGCGTGGAGGGCGCGCCGTGGTCCGCCGCCGAGGCCTCCGCCTGGTGGGCCGCGCATCCGGGCGAATCAGGAGCGTGATGGCGCCCGCTATCGCGCGGGCTTCTCGAACAGGCTCCAGGTGGCGAACAGATCGGTTTCAAGGTTCATCGGGCTGCCGCCGCGGTTCCAGCCCAGCGCGTGGCCCATCGCCCGCGCCGCGGGCGAGTCGTCGCGGTCGAACGCCACCACACGGAAACCGGCCGCGCGCCACATGCTCTCCGGGAACGGACAGCGACCGTCCGCCCAGGGGATGTAGGTCTTCCCCGGCGCGGCGGGCGCCGGACACAGGTTGTAGATCAAGACGCGTCCGCCGGGACGCAGCGCGCGGTGGACCTCGGCGACGTAGGCGCTATCGCTGACGCCGAGATGGACCAGCATGCGCGGATCCACCTTCTCCGCGGGATGGAGGTAGCCGTTCTTGAGCGTGTTCTTGGAGAGGAAGAGGTCGTAGCCCTCTCCCACCTCGGCGCGCATCCGTGCTTCCGCCGGCCACTGGCCGATCGCGAGCCTGACGCGCGCCCGGTTTCCGCTCTGTTTCACCACGGACTGGTCTCCCGGCTCGGCGTAGAGCGCGCGGAGCACCGGATCCACGTCGATCCCGGTGGCGTCGGCCCCGATCAGGGCCAGCAGCTGGAGCTGGCCGATCATGCCGCATCCGAAATCCGCGACGCGCTTACCCGCCACCGCGTCCATGCCGTTCCCGGCGAGGAGCTCGAGGGCGCGGTCGGGCTGACCTCGACGCTGATGCTCGGCGTCATCCAGCGCACCCGGGAGATCGGCGTCATGAGCGCGATCGGCGCCCGCCCGCGGACGATCGCCCGCCACATCTGGCTCGAAGGCGTGCTGATGGGCGTGCTGAGCTGGGGGATCGCGATGATCCTGGCCTGGCCGGTCAGCGTCCTGCTGCAATCGGTGACCGGACGTATCTTCTTCAAGGCCCCCCTCGATCCCTTCGTGTCGCTCGGGCCGGCGCGATCTGGCCGGCCATCGTTGTGGTGCTGGGCTCGCTCAGCAGCCTGTACCCGGCCTGGCGAGCCGCACATCTGACCTTACGGGAGGCGCTCGCTCATGCGTAAGACATCGTGGTGGGTCGTGCTGGGCTGCGTCGTTGTCGCCGGACTGGTGGTCTGGCTCGCGGGCACCTGGCTGTTCAGGATGTTCATCCGCATGCATGGGGGTGGGGGGTGAATCCTTGTCCACCCCGGCCGGCTGGGGTAGCTTCGCAGCTCACCCGATAAGGAGGAACATCATGGCGATCCAGATAGGCGAGACCGCCCCGGACTTCGAGGCCCAGACCACCGAGGGCACGTTGCGATTCCACGAGTGGATGGGCGACTCGTGGGCGGTGCTCTTCTCCCACCCGAAGGACTTCACCCCGGTCTGCACCACCGAGCTGGGCTACATGGCGAAGCTCAAGCCCGAGTTCGAGAAGCGGAACACCAAGATCATCGGGCTCAGCGTCGATCCGGTGGACAGTCACGCGAAGTGGTCGGCGGACATCCTCGAGACGCAGGGTCACGCGCCCAACTACCCCATGATCGGCGATCCCGAGCTCAAGATCGCGAAGCTCTACGGCATGCTGCCGGCGGCCACGGCCGGCACATCGGAAGGCCGGACGCCGGCGGACAATCAGACCGTCCGGAATGTGTTCGTCATCGGTCCGGACAAGAAGGTCAAGCTGCTCATCGTCTATCCCATGACGACGGGCCGGAACTTCGACGAGGTGCTTCGCGTGATCGACTCCCTGCAGCTCACGGCGAAGCACAAAGTCTCGACGCCGGTGAACTGGAAGCCGGGCGACGACGTGATCATCGCCGGCTCGGTGTCGGACGATGACGCGAAGAAGATCTACCCGCAGGGCTGGAAGGCCCCCCGCCCCTACCTGAGGATCGTCCCGCAGCCAAAGGGGTGAGCGGTCCGCCTTGAGGGCAGGTGGCGGGGACCCCGCCCCCTTGCCCGAACGCGGCGCGGGGGGCGCGGCCCGAAAAAGAACGCACCCCCCGCCCCCCCCCCCGCCCCCCCCCC